>JAJRVB010000062.1 GCA_024277515.1 Nitrospirota bacterium
GACCTTCTCAACGGATTTCACCCGGCATACATTCTTGTGGAAATAAACGTTATAACAGAACCCGCACTTATGGGGGCACCCCCGTGATGACTCATACCCGATATTTTCGAGGGTGTCCTCAGACCTCCGTACATATTCAAGCAGGATCTCCTTCCCCTTGCCGTCATACGGAAAAGGGAGGTCTTCAATATCAAGAAAGTCACTCTCCTCATTCATGACAATTTCTTCCCCGCGCTTCCAGCCGAGTCCATGAATATCTCCGTACTCTTTCGTGCTGTCCTGGATTGCATGGACCAGTTCGAGCAGGGTCTGCTCTCCCTCGCCCTTGACGACAAAATCAACCAGCCTGGATTCGAGCGTCTGTTCCGCCATCATGGACGGATGCGTACCGCCCCAGACGATTGGGATGTCCGGATTTATGAAGCGTACAATTTCCGCCAGGCTGAGGGTGTTTTTTATCTGAAAACAGGTCATTGTGGAAAGGCCGACAAGGACCGGCTTTCTCTTGACAAGGTCATAAAAGTGTTCCTTTTTGTGTATCCTCTCATCAAAATATTCAACATCAATGCCGTGCTTCTCAAGGTATGCACCCAGAGAAAGTACGGCAAGCGGAGTCCACGCGTGGTAGGGAAACGGACTCGCATTTGCATAGCCCAGTACAACAAGATCATTTTTCATGTAAATTCAGTCCTCTTCTCAGGCCGCTTCCTTTTTAGAGAAAGGGTATGTTATTAATCCATAGATTGACGCAATTATTATGTCTATCCCAAGCACATAATTCAGGAACAGGGCCTTTATCGAAAAAAGCAACCCCGCCTCTTTACGCATAAAATTCCACCATCTTATATTAAAAAAAAGAAACATTGCCAGGAGTAATACAAAGAGAGTCCCCGCAGCCGCTGTAAAAGGCACAAAAAACAGGGTCACAAAACTCAGGAACGCGCAGACAGCGGCAATACCGTTGCTCGGCGCAGTCGGCCCTGCATTGTCAAACTGCCTGTCTTTCAGGAACAGGTGGAGCCACATGACCGCCCGCTTGAAATAGTTTCTCACCGCCTCCCCGACATTATTTACAAACTGATGCCTGACAAGCATGTCCGGGTTGAGCATAATAGTGTCTATCCTGATAATCCTCCTTGCAAGTTCAAAGTCTTCGACATCAGCGCCCCTGTAAGATTCATCATATCCGCCTGCCCTGAGAAAGAGCTCCTTTTTTATTGCCCCGCACCTGGGCGCAAAAACACTCACTTTATTCCCCCGGGCTCCGAGGAGGTGTATATATTCAAACATTGCCATATATTTCGGCACAAATCCGTGATTCAGGGGCTCTGTGGCGCATACACCTATTACACAACTTGCCCCGGATTTTTTTTCAAAATAGTCCTTCACTTCCCGAACAGTCCCGTCAAGGACAATAACATCCGAATCAAGGAAAAATATGATGTCCCCCTTTGCCTCCTTCACACCCCTGTTCCGCGCCCTGGCAGGGCCTCCATTTTTTTCCATCCGTATGACCCTGACCGGATATTGGCGGACGACTTCAACAGTATTGTCGGTCGAACAGTCATCAACGATAATGACTTCCATATCTTCCACTTCCTGATTGAAAATGGAGAAGAGCAGGTTCGGCATGAATCTGGATGCATTGTATGTAGGAATGACAATCGAGATCATCTGTTTAGAGTATAAAAGTTATACATGTTGAAAATCAATTTAACGGCCCGCCCGGGATAAAGATAAAGCGCTAAAAATCAATGTCTTATAATATTGTCGGCCTTTACAGCAAAATCTTTAACCAGATAAAAAGCATATGGCCACGGATAAACACTGATACAACATAAACATATGAATTGTCTGTAACTAAATAAAAAACAGCGTTAATCAGAGCCGGTCGAGCAGTTCAAGCACAGTACTGATCACCTTCCTGTTCCACGTAATGGATATATGATTCGCATATAGATTATAATGGCGCTCCGCCCAGGGCAGGACCGCACTTTTTACCGTAACCATAACATCACCCCTGCCCGCTATAATTTCATCCGGCACAAGAGATGCGGGAATGATTTTTATCATTGAGTCGGGGATGACCATGACAGGTTTGGCACGCATTCTTCGAGCCTCCTGTTTCCACTTATACACACTTACCAGCTCTGTCTTTCTTCCGCCGAACGAAAGATATGAAATCCCGCTGACCGCGGTATCTCCCAGGTTCTTAAAAAAGTCGGATCCGGGCATGAGTTCTTTCAGTGCGGTCCCCTCTATGAGATCACCAATGCTCTTCATAACATTGGATATTGTCCCGTGCGTATGCCCGGGAAGAATGCCCTTTATAAACACAGACAGAGGAGATAAATGCCTGCCTATCAGTGACAGGGAACTGCCTTTGTGAGGAGTGGAAAGTGTAATCAATGCCTTTATGTTGGGACGTTTTTTCTCCATGAACTTTCTTGCGATCAGGCCTCCCCTGCTATGGCAGACAAGGGCAATATTTTTTCCGGGGAAGACCCGCGATGTAAGCCCTGAAATCTCCTGAAGTTCCTCAACCGCAGCCCCGATCGGCCCGACAGGCCGTCTCTGGCTCCAGCACACAAGATTATAGCCCCTCTCCATAAGGACCGACCAGAGGTTATTGATTTTCTTCGGTATCTGTCCGATAGTAATCTGCTTCCGCAAAAAAGCCCGTGCCTTCTGTACATCTCTGCCGGCTGCAGATAAAACAGCTTCTTCAGGCCGGGGCCGCCTCGCGGCAAATACCTTCATGGGAATGCTTTTGCCAAATATCCTTGTCTCAAGGGGATCAAGCCAGAAATGCCTGTCCATGCCCAGGCCGTGAATAAAAATGACAACCGGCCTGTCAGGGCTGCCCTTATGGATGGTGATATCAAGGTTCATACCAGGAAAAGTAGACAGTAGTCAGTAGAAAGTAGTACGGGTTATTATTAAATCTTTTCCCTGACTACTGTCTACTGTTTCTTGTCTCCTGACTACTGTTTCTTATGGATCAGACGGTTATTTTCTCCAGAGTCCCGTCCTTGTTCAGATACACCACGTCCATGATCTGCGAATTCCTGATCATGCGGTCGCAAAGCTTGCAGGGCCTGCCTGCAGCATAGGTCCCGTCCTCCTCAAAACCTGCAATATATATAGTGGCCCCCTTCATCCTGTCAGGAGGACCATTAATGATAGCGTTCTGTTCAGCATGGACAGCCTCACACAACTCATATCGTTCACCTGAGGGGACATTCAGTTCCTTTCTGGTGCAGCGCTTAAGGTCAATACAGTTATCGATTCCCCTGGGCGATCCATTGTATCCCGTACTGATGATCACCCTGTCCTTGACTATGACCGCGCCGTATTTCCTGCGCATACAGGTGGCCCGTGATGATACCACCTTTGCAATCTCTATAAAATACTCATCCCACTCGGGTCTCATAAGCCCCTCACCATATGCAAAGAATTCTTCATACCGGCGATGTTTATCTCCTGTTTCATGAATACAGTCACATCCTGCGCCGCGTGATTTTATTACTCAGCTTTCACTATCAATGTCCGGTACCCTTCATCAGCGAGTTTTTCCGCCATTGAATAGGCATCATCATAACTGCTGAACTCCCCAATTCTCACCCTGTAGTGCTTTTTACGTTTTATCATAACAGATGTCAGAGAAACATCTTCATATGTATATGCCAGTCCCTTTTTGAGTCTCAGGGCATTTGCACGCTGCGTAAATGATCCCACCTGGATAGTGTATGAAGCAGGCGCCCCGGGCTGGACAAAGGGGATCCTCCTGACATAACGCATGTCCCTCTCGAGAAATTCGACCCTCACCCGTCCAACGCCCTTTTCCACCAGACCGATCTCCCTTGCCGCCCCGTACGAAAGGTCAAGGTCGCGTCCCCGGATAAAGGGGCCCCTGTCATTTACTATGACCACGACTGATTTCCCTGTATCCGGATTAGTGACCCTGAGTTTTGTGCCGAACTTCATGGTCTTGTGCGCGGCAGATAGGCCGTACATATCATATCTCTCCCCTGATGACGTAGGCCTGCCATGAAACTTCTCCCCGTACCAAGAGGCCGTCAGATAAGTTGCTCCACGTTCATATTTGTAACGGGATGTAGGGGCGGAGGAACAGGACACGACAAACATCAGGGCGATTATTATAACGAGATTTCTCATCAACAACTATAATAACCGAAGGGCCGCCTGTATTTCCTGTCAAATACTTTGGCTCTGATTTTTTATTCATTATTGATTTCTCCTGCGGGCAGTCCTCACCTTGTAAAGCCGTTCGGTAAACCCGCCCTCATTTTCAAAGTCCTTTACCTGAGCTGCAATCTGCCGGTCGAGGAAATAGCAGCACAGATTGAGAAGAGATAATGCCGCGTTGGCTGCAAGCGCTGAGGTGTCCACAGACTCACACGGACTATCACTGACCGACACGGACAAATTGCGCCGGTCCGTGTTGGTCCGTGTGTCTGTGGCAGTCCTTGTCAGTCTGTGTCCGTCCGTGTTCTTTTCCTCCTCAACCCAAGACCGCACATCATCCAGCGTTTTACACCGCCTAGCCTTAAACCGCTTCAACACCGGATGCCCCGGCTCAAACTCCGGCAGTCCCCTCTGCCGCAGAAAATCCTCATAATCAAGCTTCAGTTCTTCCAGGCTGGCCCGCGCCACATTAGTAAGCTTGATCTCGAATTTTTTAGATGTCCCCGAAGCCTGAGAACCCTCAGCAATATTCTGTACCCCGCTGCGCGCCGCCTGCACCATCTGATCATGAGTCCGGCTGCGCTTATTAATGTACAACTCACAAAACCGCACCGTCACATCGTAAACCAGCTGTGCAACCTGAAAACTCTTCAGTTTACGGTAACCACCGTGCTTTGGAATTAAATCATTGTTATTGCGTCCTTCGTTTCTCATTTCTTCTTTTTCCCTTTAAAGGATTTACTTATTTGCTGTTCAATCTGCCTCAACTCTTCATCATCAGTTAGCGCCTCCTGCTCTGCTTCCCGAGCTAGTCGATGTTGGTTGAATATTTCGTACTGTTCAACGGCGAGTCTCTCAGCAATCTCCTTGCTAACCTTACCGGCATTTTGCAAAATGTCCCGTTCATTGAACTGGAGGAATGCATCCAGCTTTTTTCGCCAGTCACGCATAAATATTTGACGGTGTCTCATTGCCTGATCTTCTGCAAAATCAAGGTACATATTGACGATCCGGTTAAGTCTTTCCAGTTCTTCTTTATTCAGGTAATTCTTGGCCACAGTGACATCGCCTTTGCGGACTTTGGAGCCTTTCCATGCAGTGAGTCCCATATTGGGTTTTGACGCGTCAGCCCGTTCAGAGATCAGTTCTGCTGCTGTCTTGCCTGAAATGGCAAAATGAAGCTTGTTTTGAACAATGCTGAAAAAC
>JAJRVB010000063.1 GCA_024277515.1 Nitrospirota bacterium
ATTAAAATTATGGAAATCTTTTTAAAATAATATAGACACTCCTTGATTTTGATTTTAAATTTTTGATCTTTAATCTTTTTGGAGGTAATTATGTCATACGTTGTTCCTAAATAATCATTTAACGGTCAGGTATTGACTGTAGATTTCGGCAAGGATGACAAGGCCCTTGTAATCGGCGGTGATCACTGCCTGCCCTTCCTGACATTTGAAGGAGAAATGCCGAACAAGCCTGTGATAGCCTTTGAGATTCAGGACTGTCCGCCTGACGACTGGCCTGATACTGTAAGAGATGTATATAAAGATGTCAGCGGAGATCCGGTTGCCTGGTCAAAATACTGTCAGGACGAACTGAAAGCGGACGCAATAGCGCTCCGTCTGGCAAGCACTCATCCGGACAGGGGTGACCGTTCAGCAGAGGATGCCGCTCAGACGATCAAGGATGTGCTCGCTGCCATTAATATACCGCTGATAATCCTCGGCTCCAACCATATTGAAAAGGATGCCTCCGTCCTGGTTGCCGCTGCCGAGGCCGCCAGTGGAAACAATTGCGTTATCGGCAAGGCACAGGAAGGCAATTACAAGACCATTGTGGCTGCCGCCCTTGCCCATAACCATAAACTGATCGCCATGTCAGAGCTTGATATTAACCTCGCAAAACAGCTCAATATCCTGATAACCCAGATGGGGTTTGACAAGGCAAGGCTTATAACAGACCCCATGTGTTCCGCATTAGGTTATGGTCTGTAGTATACATACTCCGTGATGGAGAGGATAAGACTTGCCGGTCTGGCCCAGAACGACCCTACCATGCAGCCGCCGATACTGGCAGATGTAGGGATATATGTATGGAAAATCAAGGAGACCGTTGCTCCCGAAGCAGACGCCCCTGAATGGGGTTCCCTCCAAGAGAGGGGCATTGTATGGGAAACAATTACCGCAACATCAATGATCCTGGCCGGGACAAACCTGCTGATTATGAGACACCCCCGGGCAATAGAAAGTGTGAACAAAACGATTGGTGAACTGATTTAACCCTCTCAGCCACAATTCAAAAGGGTTATTTCAATTTAAACAGACAATATACAATATTTCTGGAGGATAAAAATGGCATTAACAGGAGTTCAGATATTTAAACTTCTTCCAAAGACAAACTGCAAAAAATGCGGGTTTCCGACCTGTCTTGCATTCGCCATGAAGCTTGCGCAGGGCAGTGTTGAGCTCTCTGCCTGTCCCGATGTTTCCGAAGAGGCAAAGAATACACTTGGCGAGGCGTCCGCTCCCCCCATACGGGCATTTGCACTCGGCACCGGTGACAAGGCCGTCAAGATGGGAGCGGAGACAGTTATGTTCAGGCATGACAAGAAATTCGTCAACCCCTGTGCCCTGGCAGTCAACATCAAGGACAACCTCAGCGAAGATGAAATCGCGGCAACGGCAGCCGAAGTCGCGGGTTCCGAAATTGACCGTGTCGGGCAGAAACTCAGAATTGATGCTGTTTCCATTGAATATGCCTCCGGTGACAGCGCAAAATATGAGGCAGCGGTCAAGCTTGTCGCGGACAAGGCCCCGGAAGCCGCCCTGATATTAAATTGCAGTGATGCTGCCGCAGCCGAGGCAGCGGCAAAGGCGGTTGCAGCCAGAAGGCCTTTGATATACTGCGCTACTGATGACAATGCCGAAGCCATGGCAAATATTGCCAAAACCAATAACTGTCCGCTTGCAGCCTGCGCGGACGGCCCTGAGGCATTGAGCGCCCTCACTGAAAAGATAAAAGGATTCGGGGTTGAAGATATTGTCCTTGATTCCGGCGCAAAAACAGCAAAGGAAATGATCATAAATAATACGCAGATCAGGCGTTCCGCAATCAAGAAGGGCTTCAAGCCCCTTGGCTATCCGATCATTAACTTTGTTCTGAGAGACGATCCTGTTTATGAGGCCTCAATTGCCGCAATCGCGATTGCTAAATATGCGTCAATTGTAGTGCTCAGCAGCATTGAAAAGTGGAAAAATCTCGCGCTCTTTACCGTCAGACAAAACATTTACACGGACCCGCAGGTCCCCATGCAGGTTGCGCAGAAGATTTATGAGATCGGAGAACCGGCCGCTGATGCCCCGTTCATGATAACAACCAATTTTTCATTGACCTATTTTATCGTTTCGGGTGAAATCGAAAACAGCAAGGTACCAAGCCGTCTTGCGGTCATGGACAGCGAGGGGCTTTCAGTGCTCACTGCCTGGGCAGCGGGGAAGTTTACCGCCGCGAAAATAGCCCAGTTTGTTCAGGAAAGCGGTATTGGAGATCAGATCAGCAACAAGGAACTCATACTCCCCGGACAGGTTGCGATCCTGAGCGGAGCCCTTGAGGACAAGCTCGATGGGTGGAAGATTACAGTAGGACCAAGGGAAGCAAATGCAATTCCGACATTCCTGAAGGCAAGAGTAGCCTGAGTACGGCGTCAGAAAGCAATTGACAGTAATGATTCTAACATGATAATGTTTACAATATAAGGTGTGCACATGATTGACAAATACAGGGACCTTCAGATAAAGTTAACGCCTCAGAGACTGGCCATACTGGGTTTCCTCGAAAATAACAGGTCACACCCATCAGCCGAAGACATCTACAGGGCGGTTTTAAAGCAGTTTCCCACGATGTCTTTTGCAACGGTCTATAATACGCTTGAGGCACTGAAGAGCAAAGGGAATGTACAGGAGCTGAAGATCGACCCCGGCAAGAAGAGATATGATCCCGATATCAGCCGTCATCATCATCTTATATGCATGAAATGCAAAAACATTGTTGACATATTCAAGGATTTTGATATTAGTCTGTCTGAGGATCTGACCAGCGGTTTTGATATAATTGGTAACAGTATAGAATTTTACGGTATCTGCCGCTCGTGCGGCAGCAGGAAGTAAACCAAATTGACGATTGATGATTTTTGTTTTCAATCCTCAGTCAAATATATTTTAGGAGGTTCAGATGTCAAAGATAATAGCCTCTGCTGCTATCAGGGCGTCACATCATCTTTTTAGCAGAGCAGAGGAGATGCTCGAAAAAGCTATAGCTGAAAAAGGCAAGGACTGTTTATTCGAATTCCCGGACACAGCATTTTATCTTCCGCAGATATATGCAATGACTGCATTCCCGGTAAAAACGCTTGCAGACATGAAGGTTGCCCTGGAAATGACCAGAGAAATGCTCCAGGATTTACCTGATGAAAAATTATGGAAACCATACCTTGGAGAATGCCTTGATTCAGGAATGGCCACCCTCTTCCTTGAAGAGATCATACTTGCCCTGAGATACCTGAACGGACTTGAACCATGTACTGACCCTGATACGGGATATGTCTATAACGGATTTATCACCGATACCATCCAGAGGAACCTCGGCATACAGCTTGTTGACGGAAGGATGCCGGGCTTCGCAGCCATTATCGGTGCAGCGCCGGATGCTGATACCGCTGAAAAGATAGTAAGGGAGCTTCAGGAGAAGAATATCCTTACTTTTCTTTCAGGTATGGCAAAAGACAAAGACGGTAAAATGACGAATGTTACGCAGCAGCTCCTGAGTAAAAACATTGAACTCGGCTGGGAATCCTATATAGTGCCGCTTGGTCCTGACACGGAACATACCCTTTATGCCCTCAGCTGGTCCATCAGGGCGTCAATGATCTTCGGCGGCAACAAGCCCGGAGATTACAGGGCCCATCTCAAATATACGAAAGACAGGGTCTTTGCATTTGCAATGGTCCTCGGCGAACTCAACGATATTATATGGTCAACAGGCGCGGGGGCTATTGTTATGGGATACCCTGCAATAGCTGATACGGACGTCCCTGTTATACATCCTACAGGCGTGTGTTCATATGAACATGTGGAAACGGAACTTGACCACGACAAGATCGTACAGAGGTCATTTGAGGTGAGGGGACTCAAGGTTACA
Source organism: Nitrospirota bacterium (assembly GCA_024277515.1). Taxonomy (GTDB): domain Bacteria; phylum Nitrospirota; class Thermodesulfovibrionia; order UBA6902; family UBA6902; genus JAJRVB01. The sequence continues at coordinate 3,950 of JAJRVB010000063.1, forward strand.
GTAGCGAAACCCCCGATACCCGTGTCCTACGGCCCTGCGTTTGAGGGTGAGAGGATCAGAAAAGATGACATGTTCATCGAGTTCGGCGGAAACCGCACACCCGCGTTTGAATGGGTGAGGACAAAAGAGCTTGAGGAGATTGAGGACAACAAGGTCATACTTGTGGGTACGGACATAGACGAAAGATTCAAGGCCGGAGGCCAGATGCCGCTCGGCATTGTAATCGATGTTGCCGGACGCAAGATGCAGAAAGACTTTGAGGCGATCATCGAGAGAAAGCTCCATCATAATATAAATGAAGCCCAGGGCCTCTGGCACATGGGTCAGCGCGATATCGTATGGATGAGGATCAGCAAACAGTCCTATAAAGACGGCATCACACTTGAACACCTCGGCGTGATCCACAATACCATGACCCACAACAGATTCAAGGAGATTGTAGACAAGATCCAGGTAACGCTCTATTTTGATGAAAAGGATGTCCTTGAATTGCAGGACCAGGCAAGGGCCGTCTACAAAGAAAGAGACCACAGGCTCGCAGGACTGACTGATGAATCAGTTGATACCTATTATTCATGCCTGCTGTGCCAGTCATTCGCCCCGTCCCACGTATGCGTAATCAGCCCCGAGCGTCTCGGGCTCTGCGGCGCATACAACTGGCTTGATACAAAGGCTGCTTTTGAGATAGACCCTACAGGCGGTAACCAGCCCATACAGAAAGGTGAAGTCCTGGATGCCAAGGCCGGGAGATGGGCCGGTGTTGATGAATACCTGAAATCAAATTCCGCAGGCGCCGTTGAATCTCTTAATTTATACACAATCATGGATAACCCCATGACATCCTGCGGATGCTTTGAGTGCATCGTGGCAATTGTCCCTGAAGCGAACGGCATTATGCTCGTTCAGAGAGGTCATACAGGCATGACACCGGCAGGCATGAAATTTTCCACCCTTGCCGGAACAGTCGGCGGGGGTACTCAGAACCCCGGATTTATGGGGATCGGTGTTAACTTTATTACAAGCCCGAAATTCCTCTTTGCCGACGGCGGAATAAAGAGGATAGTATGGATGACAAAGAACCTCAAAGAAAGACTCGGTGAAGATTTCCAAAAGAGGTGCGAGGACGAAGGCGTGCCCGACCTGATTGACAAGATTGCCGATGAAACCAATGCAGAGGAATCGGAACAATTAATGGAATTCCTCACTAACGCAGGCCATCCGGCATTAGAAATGGCCCCGATGTTCTAAGACAGTTCAGGAGTTTGAGGGTTAAGGAGTGTAAGAGTTAACACCATAACTCTATAACTCATTAACTCATTAACCAAGTAGGAGGATATGATGACAAAAGTAAATAAAAGCGCAAGCGTATCAGCAGAAGAAATTATAGAGTGGGGTGAAGCTCACGAAATACAGACATGCTTTGACCGTGCAATAAAGCTCAAGCCCTGCCCTATCGGTGA
>JAJRVB010000064.1 GCA_024277515.1 Nitrospirota bacterium
AAAATTAAGGAGATTTATTTATTATAATAAAACACCTTCCACAATTTTGATTTTTGATCCTTGATTTTTACATTTCCATGTCCGAATGTGACTTCTGTCTGAACAGTTTCGGGTATAAGAGGTAACGGCAGGCTTTTGTTGCTACCTGATCCCCACGCCCTCGGCAAAGAACTGCAGGTTGTTTTTGCCACAGGCCTTGGCTTTGTACATGGCGGAATCGGCATTCTTGATAAGCTCTTCAAAATCCGCTGCATCATCAGGGTAAAGGCTTGCCCCGATACTGCCTGAAATATATACTTCGCGCCCTGTTATATGAAAAGGACGATTCAGGGCCTTTATAATTTTTTGCGCTACTATGTACACATCCCCGGATCGTTTAATATGCGGCAATATACAGGTAAATTCATCTCCGCCGATTCTGGAAACCGTATCAGACTTGCGAAGGCATTCCTGAAGGCGCGCTGCAACCGTCTTCAGAAGAAGATCGCCAGTGTTATGCCCCATGGAATCATTGACAAGCTTGAAACCGTCAAGGTCAACAAACATGAGGGCCATTTTTTCTTCATAACGGTGCGCATGAGCAAGCGCCTGATTCAGTCGGTCATGAAAAAGCCGGCGGTTCGGCAGATCAGTGAGAGAATCAAAATAGGCCATGCGATGTTCTCTCGCCCTGGCCTGATGCCGTTCAATTGCAAAACGTATGGACCTGCTGATCAGTCTACCATCAACCTGCCCCTTTATCAGGTAATCCTGCGCGCCATTCTGTAATGTACGAACAGCAAGCTCTTCATCATGCAGGCTCGTCAGCAATATTATAGGCACATGAGGGGCATGCATACGTATGCTGTGAAACGTATTAAACCCCTGACTGTCCGGGAGTGAAAGGTCGAGCATGACGATGTCAAAATCTTTCTCGCTCAGGCTGCTGATCGCCCCGGTAAGATTCCGTACACATGTCAGGTCATACCGCGCGGCAGCCACGTCAGCCAGGTTTTCCCGTAACAACCGGGCGTCTCCCGGGTTGTCCTCAACAAGCAGGACATCGATGGTGTTGTCAATTATCTCTGTAATCATACGTCCATGCTCCTGTAGATATGGAAAAGTAAAATGTAGAGCCTTTCCCGGGTTCAGACCGCACACCGATCTGCCCGCCATGCTGTTCAATAATCTTTTTGCAGATAGCAAGGCCTATACCGGTGCCGGAATACTTTTCTCTGTCATGGGCGCGCTGAAAGATCTGAAAGATGCGGTCCCTGTCCTGCTCCCCGATTCCTGTTCCATTATCACATACATAAAATATCCAGCTCCGCTTTTTGTACTCGGCTGATATATGTATTTCCGGCCTTTCATCCTTGCGGAACTTTATGGCATTTCCAATAAGGTTCTGGAAGACCTGGACCAGCTGTTCATCATCGGCCATGACGACCGGCAGAGGGTCATGCGTAATCACGGCGCCGCTCTCATCAATGACAAGTCTCAGGTTCGCGAGCGCATCACGCAATACATATTCGCAGTCAGTCGGTATCATTTCATTTTCGTCTGTTCTGTTTACACGGGAATACTTGAGCATATTATGAATCATCCTCTGCATCCGGTCAGCGCCGTCCACCGCATAAGAGATAAAGTCATCAGCATCATCATCAAGCATCCCCCTGTATCTTTTTGCGAGTAATTTTGTGTAGCTCGCGACCATCCGGAGCGGCTCCTGCAGATCGTGGGAAGCCATATATACAAACTGCTCAAGCTCCTGCCGGGAACGGTCAAGCTGCCTCTTTGCTTCCTGAAAATCTTCCCTGTCTTCTTCTGAATGCGTAAAGGAATAGTCCGGCCGCACACGGTCTCTACTTCTGTTTTCCCCTGTTAATTTGCGTGGCATATCAATTCTCCAATAGTCAAATTCTTAACTTGTTTTTTCAAAAATGGTTATTGCAATTTAAATGCCAATTACAAACCCTTTAATTTTAAAGAAATCGTAAAGTTACCCGACACCAGAACTGTCAACTATATGACAGTTTTTTTGTGTTATAGTTATTACCTTAAAGTATTTGGCCACAGATAAACACTGATAGAACAAAAACAGATGAATTTCCTGCAAGTGATTGAAAAAATCGACGTTAATCTCTGCAAATCAGTGGCTGATAGCCGTTTCCAGGTTTAAACCATATGTCAGCGGTCCGGAAAACTCCAGCTCTCCCATTTCATTATGGATGGATCATTGTCGGCACAGGGACCCTATGCATATTCTCGAGTCTCGGACTCGGCAGATTTGCCCTCGGCATGCTTCTGCCCTCGATGGCGTCTTCACTGGACCTTTCTTATTCACAGATGGGCTTCATCAGCACCTGGAATTTTATCGGCTACATTATCGCTGTCCTTGCCGGTGGTTTTATTGCCGGACGCACAGGGGCCCGCAGGCTCATTTTTATCTCGCTGTTAATCGTCGGGACTTCGATGATACTCATAAGCCAGGCAAAGAGTTACGGTTACCTGCTTGTTCTCTATACACTGACCGGGATAGGCAGCGGGGCTTCAAATGTTCCGATGATGGGGCTTGTATCAACCTGGTTTACAGGGAAGACAAGGGGCAGGGCAGCAGGCTTTATTGTGATCGGGAGCGGCTTTGCCATCATCCTCGCGGGCAAGCTTATCCCCGCTGTGAATGATGCGTTCGGGAGCGAAGGATGGAGAATCAACTGGCTCGTCCTGGGAATAACATCAATCATCATTTCATTCATCTGCCTTATGCTTCTGAGAAACAGACCGGAAGACATGGGGATACAGCCCTGCGGGCATGACGGCTTTGCACCCCCGGCATCTTCGCGCGCCGGGGAAAAGATATCGGATATTTACCGTGAAAAGGTCGTGTACCTGCTCGGCATCCTATATTTCCTGTTTGGTTATACTTACGTCATTTATGCCACCTTTATCGTAACAACCATGGTCCAGGAGCGGGGATTTTCCGAATCAGCAGCAGGGAACTTCTGGGCGTGGGTGGGCCTTCTGAGCCTCTTTTCCGGCCCGGTCTTCGGCACCTTGTCAGACAGGGCAGGCAGGAAGGCGGGGCTTATTACGGTGTTTTCGTTCCAGATGATCGCATACCTGCTGGTGGCATTCAAACTGCCGGATGCATTTTTATATGCATCGATTTTCTGTTTCGGAATTGTTGCATGGAGCATACCTTCAATAATGATAGCTGCGGTGAGTGATTATGTGGGGACACGAAGGGCGGTTGCGGCATTTGGTTTTGTCACGTTCATATTCGGCCTCGGCCAGATTTCAGGCCCTGCAGTTGCGGGAGTACTTGCGGAGCAGACGGGAAGCTTTTCGAGCAGTTTTCTCATGGCCGGCATCATGTCAGGCCTTGCCATTATCCTCGCGTCTTTTCTGAGAAGGCCGCATCACGGGTAGTGATATCGAGGTTCAACCTCAATATCAATTAATTGAACGACCTCTCAAACAGCTCATCAATGGCCTGTCTGCCTTCATCGCTCAGGTAACGCGTGCCGGTAACAGCTATTGTTTTATGGCATATGACCGGATCTTCCGTTACCCATTCATTATTTACCCAGGATACCCACTCTTTTCTCTCCTGCTCAAACAGATGCACCGGCCTGTTGAATAACTTTGCGAGTTCAACACCCCAGCCCGTACCGCCCTTGACGGTCCCATTGGACAATAACCAGCCGGCTGCAAATACCTGATAGCCGCTATTGACAATATGGAACTGCACCTGAAAGATCTTCTGCATAAAGACTGTCTTGGCAAATGAGCGCTCCATGCGTTTCGTGATAATATCCGGACTTACACCGCCGCGGGACAGCTCCTCATCAGATAATATTCTCAGTCCCCGGTCACGGCTTATATCATGCCCCTCAAAATTCAATGTCACCTCCTGCATGCCCCATTTTTCAGCAGATTTTCCGAAATATTCTTCTGTGCCTTTATGGCCGCCTGTATAAACAGTTATTTTTTCAGGTTCTAACATGATATTCTCCTTTAGATGTTTTCTTGAATTAATGACAGTGTATAGGATACAGGAAAAACCCCTTTATTTGTAAGTTCCGGGCGGGCGCATGATTTGTCATCAACGATTCGCCGCCGTTCCATGCCTTTTGTGATACTATATTTTATGAACAGGAACTAAATCGAAAAGGAGGCAACAGGGATGAAAACAAATATAGGCAGCATAGACAGAACCGTACGGATCATCGCAGGGGTGGTAATCATCGGACTGGGCGTATATTTCCAGAGCTGGTGGGGTGCGGCAGGTGTTGTGCCGCTTTTGACCGCATTCCTCAGGTGGTGTCCGGCTTACACTATTATTGGAGTTTCAAGCTGCAGTTCATCATCATGCAGTTTAAAAAAGAACCACTAATACAGTGCCTGAAACAGAAAGCAGGCGCCTTAAATCAAAAAATGAATAGCGGAATATAGAAAAGGGCACGGCAGTAAAGTTAAGAGAAAAATTACCGATAAAATATTATGATCAAAAAATTATTGTCTAGCGGCCGGTTCCTTGAAAAACAGGTCAAGCGCAGGGATTTCCTCAAAATTCTTGCCTTAAGTGCGCTCGGAAGCGGTATGGCTTCTGAAGCATTCGCAAAAAAATTTGCAGTATATACTGGTTCGATATCAGACCCGATTGATGATCACATCAGGGACTATCTCTACAAAATGAAGAATTTTGATTCTCCTAACAGAGATGATATCAGGATTAACAGAGAGGTGTATCATACGTTTAAATCGACGGTCAAACGGCTGAACCGGCTTCAGTCTCTGGTAGGACACGGCAGGTTTCATATACTAGGTCTTGATGAAGGATTAAGGTTCGCCAGGAAATATCCGGTCGTTGGAAAGTTTCCCAGGGAAGAACTTGATCTTATGGAAGAACTGTTTTATAAGGATGCGGCAGAGTACGGATTTCTTGGGGAAAAGACACTTTCAGGCCTTACTGACAGAATTAAAAAGGGCGATGTCATTTATATGCGCAGCCAGGGCAACTATCTTTACAGAGAGCATTCCCTTGAAACATTTAACAAAATCAGACAGCAGGTAGGTGAGTCCGTTACGCTGACTTCCGGTGTGCGCGGTGTCATGAAACAGTTTCTGCTTTTCCTGAACAAGGCGTACAAAAATCAGGGAAACCTCTCTCTTGCCTCACGCTCCCTTGCCCCTCCGGGGTATTCTTTTCATGCAAATGGCGATTTTGATGTCGGCCAGGCAGGATTCGGCGCATTGAACTTTACAGACAGGTTTACTTCAACTGATGTATATAATATCCTCTGTGACCTGGGGTACCTGAGGCTCCGCTATGAACTCAATAACCGCCTGGGTGTACGATTCGAACCGTGGCACATAAGGATAACCTGAGTACATGGTTTCAGAATAACCGCTAAAGGAATATCGAATGTGCTTAGAGTGAGGATTGACCGGGAGAAGGATGAATGACGAAAAACTTGAGAGGGATTTGGACTGCGCTTGTATCATGTCTGTTTTGTGCCATGCTGTTATTGAGCGGATGGGTGGATCCGGCAATGTCTGTACAATCCGCCCGTAAGACAAAAAAAGAGTTCTGTTCTGAAGTGAACGCCAAATTCCGGGAATTTGGGTGGGACAGAATTATATGCAATCCTGACCGATGGGAGACATATGATTACTCTTACGAGGGCAATCCTCTTTTGTACCAGGAATTCGGTTTTGACGATAATGACTCCAAAGACCCTGTCAATCTCGTACTCTGCGGTGTCCATGGTGATGAGCCTACAGGAATTTACCAATGCTTTCATATGGTAAGAGAGATTATCTTTGATAATCCTGAGTCAGCCGGCGACTTTAAGCTGGTAGTGGCCCCGATAGTAAACCCGGACGGGTTTTTCATGGATAAAAGGGTTAATGCCAACGGTGTGGATACAAACAGAAACCTGCCGACAAAAGACTGGAAAAGAAAAGCGCATAAACTCTGGAACCGGAAAAAGGACCCCCGGAGATATCCCGGCAAGAGTGCTGGTTCTGAAATTGAGGCCAGGATGCAGGCATTCCTGATTGACAAGTACAGGCCTGATAAAATCCTTTCATTCCACGCTCCGCTTGGATTTCTCGATTTTGACGGGCCGGGAGACCGGAAATATTACAACCTCCTGCGTGTGGAGCAGCGGGCAAAGCGTGTCGGGCTAAGGATACAGAAGCACACTAAACGGTTTCTGAAATTTATAGACTTCAGGTTCTACCCCGGCTCCCTCGGCAACTATGCAGGGAACGAGAGAAAAATACCGACCTATACAGTGGAACTCCCGTCTGTGCAGGCATCAAAGGCCCATGAATACTGGCGCATTATGCGGTATGCCCTTATAAAAGCGTTGACATACGAAATATATAATGAAGAGGAATTTAATCGTGTAATGGTCTCTCATAATGTTCGTGACCCGGGTCGCAAGCCTGATTATCAGCCTGCCGGTTCGATGATCAGAGATGCAGGTGTACTGGAAGTAAACTGAACATGTCCATGCACCGCGCAAAAACAGATGGTTTGCTGTATGTCTGACAGAGATGGACCGTCCCCGAAAAATGCAGATATTGTTCAATCAAATAATTAACTCGATAATTTATTGGGATGATATGCAGATGACTTTGAATAAAAAACGTACACGCTCAGATTGGTTGGTATTGCGTCTAAGGTATCGAAAATTATTTGCTTTCACAACACCTCCATTTTTCTTATTGCATTTTATGGGTACAGTCTAAAGTTATTATTGATATTACCGATAAAGAATTATTGCGGTTGCATGTGAAAAAATAAAGAGCAGGATCACGGGAGTTGCTATGCGAAACAAGAATGTCTGTTTATCTCCGGCAAAGTGCCTGATAATTTCTTTGCTTGTGCTGTTTTTTGCCTCGGGTGCATATGCCGCGCAATTGTTCCATACCATCCAGGTCAGCAGCTTTACCAATGTTGACAGTGCGCAAAAACAGTTTGCATCCATCATGAAAAAACTGGATGAAAAGGACCTTGACCATTTGAGGATTGAAAAAATTGGGAAATTCTTTGCTGTAAGGATAGGTAAATTTGACAACGGCAATTCAGCACAGGAGACACTGAAGACCATCAAGTCACAGCTCCCTCAGGCTTCCATAATGACGGCTTATATAAAAGAGGAACGGATCGTCAGAATATTTACCCTGAAACCTGCTGCCCAGGAAATCCCGGAGCAGGAAAAGATGCCGTTACAAAAAGAGCCTGAACAGATCAAGCCGTCAGTTGCGGTGAAGACCGACAACATGACAATGCCTGACCTGGGCCGGACTGCAACGGCAGAGAAACCCGATATACAAACCGGGCCGCGGGATTTAAAGGAAATTCTGCCTGAGATAGCAGGCCTTGTAGGGCAGGGTGATTTTGATAACGCACTCGATACAATAAAAAAAGAGATTGCATTACGTCCAGGGTTAGCGGAACTGAATGCATGGTACGGGATGGTCCTTTTGAAGATGGACAAACCACTCGACGCCCTCCCATACCTTACAAGGGCTGTTGAATTGTCACCCGGCATATCCGATTACCATAATGCCCTCGGCTATTCTCTCTTTTTTTTAAACAGGTTTGACCGGGCGATTGACGAGTTTG
>JAJRVB010000065.1 GCA_024277515.1 Nitrospirota bacterium
CCGCCTGAAAGGGCTGATAGCGGCGTAGTAGTACCGGTACGGCCTTACCTGGGTGTACCCCACGCGGTAACTGTCTTCCCTCATGATCCGCGCAGTCGGAATTTCCATTAAACCCGTTTCACCCCGGTTGGAAGGAAAGGTAAATGGTTCATCTCCTGCAAAGGCGGGAGAAAAAAGAAAGAAGGCAGCTGAATATACACATAAAAGACCCGCAAGAAACCGGATAAAGCAGGACAAGGGAAAGATTCCTTTATTCACTTTTTGCACATATCAGAAGATAGCGATCGCAACGCCGGCTGTTATTGCGATCTGATACAGAATCTGCGAAATATCCTTGATTTCCCTCAGCCAGGCAATCCGTCCCAGTTTCTCCGGCACGACAATCGTATCTCCAGGCTCAATATCTTTCAGCTCTTCCCCGAATGCGGCCATCTCCCATCTGTCATTCGATGTGCTCCATGCAAACCGCCCTGTCTTTAATTTCCTGGCTGTTCCGTCAACCTTGAGGACATAGACATGTTTTTCATCAGCAAACCTCGTATATCCTCCGCTCATATCAATATAGTCCTCATAATCAAGATCCTCTGAATAAATAAAACTGCCCCTGGACATGACTGCACCGATTACATTCACAACACTGCTTCTCATGGGGATATTGATGCTGTCACCGTCTTCAAGCTCTATATCATACTTGCTCCCCTTTAATAACCTCATATGGGCAAGCTTAATGGTCATTCTCCCTGATGCCTTCAGTTCTTTTAATGATTCTATAAACTTCTGTTTGTGGTTTAATTCAACCTTCCTTGCCTCTATTTCTTCCCTGGAAAAAGCAGTAGAGGCCTGCGCCGACCCCTCGACAAGAATTTCCCTCTCTATCCTGAGAATCATTTCTTCAAGGCTTTTCTGCCGCATCTTCCTGACATCTTCCCTTGTGAACACCGCACCCCGCAAATAAGCGTTCTCCGCATACCCCCCTGCACGCTCAAGCACGGATGAGAGTGTCTCGCCTTTTTTTATTATGTACCTGCCCGGAAAGGTAATTTCCCCGGAAACCTCTACAAACCTCTCTTCCTTCCAGTCCAGTATACGCTTCACAAACACCCTGTCATTGGGTTTGAGCAGGATGTTATGGGCCGGATCATCGTCAAGGGCAAGACCGAGATTGATCTCTCTGTATTTTATATTTACGTCACCGCCCTGTTCCATTATAAATGACGATATCTCGGCCTCATCAAGGAATGCCGACTCCAGAATATTGCCGGCTGAAAAGATCAGATCGCTCACGCGCATACCCTGTGCAAGCGGATATTTCCCGGGGTTCGTCACCTCCCCGTCAATCAGGACCTCCTCTTTCTGTTTTTCTTCCCACATCGAGTGAATGATAATCCTGTCCCTGTCCTGCAGGACCAGGTTCTCTTTAGTGTCCTCAGCCATAACGAGTCCGACACTGAAGTAAATCTGGGTAACATCACCCTCTTCATTTACCCTGAATATCTCGCCTTTTTCCATACTCGCATCTTTAGTGAGTCCACCGGCTTCCATTATTGCGTCTTTTACCCTGAAATTGCTTAGGAGTTCATATTCTCCCTTTTTCCTTACCTCTCCTTCAATAGTTACCATGGGCCGCTCCCTGAACAGCCATGTGGAAAAAATATAAATTGAGTCCTGCGGTTCCAGCTCCATATTATCCGCATTATTATCATGCAATAACAGTTTCCCGAGATTAAAAGGGACCAGCTGCGTTTCAAGGCCCGGCGGGCGCAGTCTTTTAATCAGGGCATAATCAAAATGCGTCTCTCTAAGCAGGTCTGATGTGTCCCTGATAAGGTCCCGGACCTTCATCCCGGGTTTATACTCATATTTACCGGGCCGCTTTACATTCCCTGCAAGATACACAACATTCACATCTTTTTCCACGATGGAAAAGACCTTTACCAGATCACCGTCCTGAAGTTTCATGTCACCTGATCCTGTCAGGTCCTGATCGTTAATATCGATAATAACCTGCTTCTCATTTTTCAGGATCCTCTCAACCTGTATCTGCTGTGTATACGCACCCGGGATCACCCCGCCTGCCATTTTAAACAGACTTAAAAGGTCATTGTCTTCCCTCAGTTCATAAATGGCCGGCCTCCTGACATTTCCTGCCAACCCTACCAGAGGGCCTGACGTCATCACAAATACAACGTCACCTGACTGCAGGACACGGTCCTTTGATTTATCTCCCCTCAGGAAGAAATCATAAAAGTCCATTTCAACGATCGTGCGGTTGTTCCTCTTTAACTGTATGCGCCGCAGGGAGCCTATCTCAGTGGGACCTCCTGCGGCAAGGAGCGCACTCGTGACAGTCGAAAAGGAATCAAGGGCGTAGCTGCCGGGCCTTTTCACCTCACCAAGGACAAAGACCTGTATACTCTTCAGTGCGCCCATCGTAACATTAATGCTTGCCCCCACAATCCGGTCTGCCTGTTCAGCAAGAAAGCCCTTCATCTCTCTGAAATGCATCCCATTCACCTGGATGGGACCGATCTGGGGTATAGTGATGTTGCCGTCCCTGTCTACGACGAGATTATATCGGGCGTTTACCCTGCCCCATATCATTATCCGTACTTCATCACCCGGTCCGATAATATAGTCTGATGACACAGGGATGTCTTTCCGGGGTAAAAATGAATCCCCGTCACCTCCGGCAAAAAAATCATACCCGAATGGACGTAAATCAGTTGAGATATGCTGATATTCACTGACAGAACGGTACCGTTCAAACAGTGATTTTATCACATTCCCGGTGCCGGCGGTTTTTTCCGGCCTTGATATTTCCCTGTCTTCAGGGGCTTCTTTTTCCTCAAGTATTTCCTTCCCCTTTATGATGTCGTCAGGGGTCAATCCCTGAAATTCAGGGCGTTCAATCAGCATTTCGACAGATTCCGGAGTTAACACGCCGCCTTTGTCATTGAGCTCCGCCTCTAATGCCCTGCGCTGTTCAGGAGTCAGGGACTGAAGCATGCGTGAAACATC
>JAJRVB010000005.1 GCA_024277515.1 Nitrospirota bacterium
ATGTCATTTATCAATACAGGGGTCCTCTGAAGGTATTTGATAAGCTCCTTGACTTCCCCGCCGGTAATAAAAAAAGCCCTGCCTCCATAAGGAATCCCCCTTTTTTTTATGCGCGGAAGACGTATATATCCATGAGCGCGTGTTGCAATGTATCCTGTTGTATAATTTGGATCATCGGATATGCAGAGCTCACCGAGCACCATTCGATATCTGTGCACCTTGCTCGCAAGGACCAGGGCTTCCCGGACAGTATTATTGTTAAGTCCGAGGCGTCCCAGTTTTCTCGAAAGGTCTGATGATGCCTTTTTGCTGATTCCCATGCGGGTAACCCGTACACCGCGCAGGAGGTCCGGCTCAAGCCTGACTCCCTCTATGTCCATAAGCATTGCGCCCCTCATGGTAATGCCGACGCCGAGCGCGCGGAACGCCTCTTCAACCGCCCTCCCGGTGATGCCTACGGATGTGAGTATTTTCAGGGCCGCCTTTTTTGCTGCATCCGAGTTGCGTGTATTAATCGTATACAGGGGCAGCGACGGTATCCTCTTTGGTTTTTCTTTCAGCTCCTCTACAACAAGAAGTATTTCATCAGCCCTGCCTTTATCATGAGAAAGCGCCCGCTGCGTGTATGCCTTTACCACACCGCTTATTTCGCTTTTATCGTAAATACCCTCAGCGCCGGACAGATGTGTCCCGCTCTTTGCGGACCTCATTCTTACACTGTAATTGTATCGTTTAGACATTATATTTCGAGTCCTGAGTCCCGGATCATCTGTATGTCATCTTCCGGGTTTCTCCCCTGAGTCGTAAGATAGTTGCCAAGCAACATCCCGTCGGCGCCCGCGGTAAATATCTGTGAATTAAGATCGCGCAGCGTGAGAGGCCTTCCACCGCACACCCTGATCTCGCTTTCAGGAAGAATGAGCCTGTATATCGCAATAATTTTCAGGGCCTCCAGCGGGCTCAGGGTTTCCCTGTTCCCGAGCCGTGTACCCTTTACCGGATTAAGAAAATTGATGGGCACTGAGTCAATGCCGATACCTTTTATGGCAAATGCCATTTCAATACGGTCTTCCCATGATTCACCAAGGCCGAATAATCCGCCGCAGCATACCGACAGTCCGAGGGATTTCGCGGCTTCAATAGTTTTGATTTTGTCTCTGTACGTGTGAGTGCTGCATATTTCACTGAAAAATGCTTCCGAGGTTTCAAGGTTATGGTGGTATCTGTTAAGTCCGGCATCCCTGAGCTGCCTGATTTCTTTAGTGTCAAGCATTCCGAGCGTAGCGCATGGCAGCAACCCATGTTTCCTGAGCTCCGATATCGTGTCACATATGCTGTCCAGTTCCTTCTGTGAAGGCTTTTTGCCGCTGGTTACAATACAAAATCTCCTTACCCCATATTGTTTTGCTGAAAGGGCGGCCTCGACAATATTGTCCCTGTTCAAAAGAGGGTATACATGAGCATCCGTCCTGCTTTGTCCGGACTGGGCACAAAAAGCGCAGTCTTCCGGGCAGGCGCCTGACTTGGCATTCACAATTGAACATAAATCAACCTTGTGCCCCCGGTATTTTTCACGTATTCTGTTGGCCCGGGCAAAGAGATCATGTAAATCAGCCCCGCTGAGATGCGTAAGGGCCAGGGCAGCTGATTTATCTATTGTATTGTTTGCATTGCCTGTATGCAGTGTGGTCTGAAGCATGTGTTATTATCCACCGGTAAACAGGGTGTTGTCAATAAGAAGCATGGGAAAAAACAGCAAGGTAACACAGGATCAAATATTAAATATAAAAGATCAAAATTATGGAAGTTTTTATAATATAATATGTTTTCCTTAATTTTGATCTTTGGTTTTTGATTTTTTCATTTTTATGTCCATTTGATACCCGTAACTGAATGGTTACGGTAATAAAATGGCAGTATCAGCGGCAGGAAGGCAGCCGGAATATAAGTTGTAATACTTGTTTATGTCATTTAATAAGTGTGTTAGAGAGTAACAACTCATATTATTCTTTAATTATATCTCACTTCAAAATCTGAGAACTCACCTGAATAATCATCCCATTTTTCATCAATTTCAGTCACCCTGGCCCCTGGCGGGCCTTCATGACACCACTTGACCGCATCCCTGAGCTTGTCAACAGGACCTTCGAACAGAGCCTCAACATTGCCATTGTAAAGATTTCTGACCCACCCTTTTAATCCAAGCCTGAGGGCCATATCGCGTGTGCTTGCACGATAAAAGACCCCCTGCACATAACCTGATATAATTAAATGTACCCTGCCCTTTTCCATAATTTAATTATAATACAAAAGTGACTCCTGTAAAGATAACCGGTTGCCTTTAAATACCTTATGTGATATACATTATAAACAAAGCTTATAACAAAAATTATCTGTATTATCCTGTGGGCAAGACTTTATTTCTTTATGCATGTATTGTTAATATAGTTATCAGCCATTATTATAAAGGACTTTTTTGAACAATTATTAACTCTTAATGAGTAGATAATTTATTGGAAGTCAATCATGAATGTCATGTATTGCCTTCGCACTTGAAAAAGTATATGGACGAAATCGAACAGCAGGTTGCAGAAGTCCTTCATAATCTTAACTGGCTCCTTGAAGCGCATGACAGTTTTGTCGAGTTGATTGAAATACAGGGCAATAACGTCATTATACGCTGCGTTGGACAATGCCGCAACTGTGAAACAGATTGTGTCGGGGTGGCGTTTAAAGAACGTATGCCGGATATTGAACTCGTGTTCTATAACGGTAACTCTTCATAGGGGGGACGGGATTCTTCATTCAATCACGGCCATTGCAAGGTATCGCTCATTGCAGTAACCGTTATCATTGAGGATGTCATACGTTAAGCACTCGCCTAATTCACACGCACGGACAAAGTCTGAGCAGGCTTTTTCCACATGTCCTGTAAGCATGTACATGGCTCCGCGATTATCATAGGGTTTGGCAAGCTTCGGATCAATCTCAATAGCCCTGCTGTAATCACGGATAGCACGGCTGTACTCTCCTTTTGCAGAATATACCATG
>JAJRVB010000066.1 GCA_024277515.1 Nitrospirota bacterium
GTTATGTTCAGATTTTCATCCAGGGGCACGTTAAAATCAACACGAATAAAGACCCGCTTTCCTCTGATGTTCAGGTCTTTGATAGTGAGCTTGTTCCATACCCCCTTGATCGGCAGGGACTGACTGTCTTTCATAATTATGCTTACCTCTTGCTGTCGATATAAAGCATTAAATCCTTGAGCCGGGTACTGTAGCCCCACTCATTGTCATACCATGAAAGGACCTTGATCATCGTACCCTCAAGCACCCTGGTCAGACTCGCGTCAATGATCGATGAATGCGGGTTCCCGTTCATGTCTATCGAGACAATGGGTTCTTCCGTATACTTCAGTATGCCTTTCATCGGTCCTTCGGACGCTTCCTTGAGCGCGGCGTTAACCGCTTCCGCGGTCGTTTCCTTTTCAACTTCCGCAACGAGATCAACCACGGAAACATTCGGGGTCGGGACCCGTATGGACATGCCGTCGAGCCTGCCCTGTAAATGAGGAAGAACAAGTCCGACCGCCCGTGCCGCTCCTGTTGTTGTAGGTATCATCGAGATAGCGGCTGCCCGCGTCCTTCTGAGGTCTTTATGCGGCAGGTCCAGTATCCTCTGATCATTAGTGTAGGAATGAATGGTGGTCATCAGTCCGCGTTTGACGGTGAACTTCTGGTCAATCACCTTGGTCATCGGCGCGAGGCAGTTGGTCGTACATGATGCATTTGAAATAATTTTGTGACTCGATACGTCAAGGCTCTCTTCATTGACTCCCAGGCAGATCGTGGCGTCCGGTTCCTTGGCGGGCGCTGATATCACGACCCATCCTGCACCGGAACCCAGGTGCTTTGACGCGCCGTCCCTGTCTACAAAGCGGCCGGTCGATTCAAGGGCAATGTCCACATCAAGGTCTTTCCACGGGAGCTGGGCCGGGTCCGCGATTGCAGAAGTATTTATTTCTTTCCCGTTTATGACAAGGCAGCTTTCTTTTACCCCGATATCGGCATTGCATATGCCGTGGACCGAATCATAGCGCAGGAGATGCGCCAGGGTCTTTGCATCCGTGAGATCATTTATGCCGACCACCTCAATGCCCTCACTCTCCAGACAGATCCTGAGAAAATTTCTTCCTATCCTTCCAAACCCGTTAATACCGACACGTAAGGCCATGACATCCTCCTTTTAATAATTAAATTATATCAGATTTAATTTAGACCTCCATAACCTCTTCTTCTTTGTGTGAAACGATTTCGTCAATTTTTTTCATGTGAGCATCAGTGATTTTCTGTATTTCATCAATTGACCGCTTGGTTTCATCCTCACTGATATGCTCTTCTTTTTCAATTTTCTTCATCTCCTCGTTCCCGTCGCGTCTTATATTCCTTAACGCAATTTTTGCCTCTTCGCCCCTCTTGTATACCTGTTTGACAATTTCCTTCCTGCGCTCTTCCGTAAGCTGGGGAATGGCTATCCGGATTATCTTTCCGTCATTGTTCGGATTCAGGCCGAGGTCCGACTTCTGTATCGCCTTTTCAATATCAGGAATCGTCTTGGGGTCCCAGGGCTGGATAGTGATCAATCTGCTTTCAGGTACGCTTAATGTTGCAACATGACTGAGAGGTGTGGGTGTGCCGAAATAATCAACCATGATACCGTCAAAAATTGCGAGGGAAGCGCGGCCTGTCCTTATGCCTGCAAGGTCTTTTTTCAGTGCATTGACCGCCTTGTCCATTCTTTCCGCTATTTTTTTTCTTGCTTCTTTCTGCATAAGGACTACCCCCCCTTTACTATTGTCCCGATTCTTTTGCCCTCCAGGACTTTTTTAATATTGCCTTTTTTCATAAGGCCGAATACCATTATCGGCAGATTATTATCCATACAGAGTGAGATTGCCGTGGAGTCCATTACCTTCAGCCCCCGCTTGAGGACATCAATGTAGGTAATTTCCCGGAATTTTTTTGCGAGTGGATTCTTTGCTGGATCAGCGCTGTAGACACCTTCAACCTTTGTGGCCTTCAGCAGGATGTCCGCTCCAATTTCAACGGCCCTTAATGATGCTGCAGTATCAGTAGTAAAATAGGGGTTGCCCGTGCCGCAGGCAAATATGACAAGCCGTCCCTTTTCGAGGTGCCGGACGGCACGCCTCCTGATATACGGCTCGGCAAGTTCACGCATCTCTATGGCTGACAACACCCTTGTCGGCATGCCGTTCAGCTCAAGTCCGTTCTGCAGCGCGAGGGCATTCAGGGCTGTCGCCAGCATGCCCATATAATCGGCCGTGGTCCTTTCCATCCCTTCCGCGCTCGCTTCAAGGCCGCGAAATATGTTGCCGCCGCCTATAACAATGGCGACCTGGATGCCCATCTTTGAAATCCCCTTGAGTTCGGTCGCGATATACTGAACGACTTTCTGATCGATGCCGAAGTGCCTGTCTCCCATGAGGGCCTCGCCGCTCAATTTCAACAGGACTCTCTTGTATTGGGGTTTCGCTGTCTTCATAAAAAACTCTTAACTTATCTTCTCTCCAAGCTGATACCTCACAAAGCGCTTAATGACAATATTTTCTCCAAGCTTGGTAATCTTGTCAATGACCAGGTCCCTGATTTTCTGCTTGCCCTCAGGGTCTTTTACGAACACCTGATCAACAAGGCATGTCTCGGAATAAAACTTTTCAAGTTTCCCTTCCAGTATTTTTTCAACAACCTCCGGAGGTTTGTTGCCAACCTGGGATGCATATATTGCCTTTTCCCTTTCTATGATGTCTGAAGATATATCTTCCCGCCTGACACAGGAGGGATTGGAGGCTGCAATATGCATGGCAACGTCCTTGACAAAATCCTTGTACTCATCCGTCTTTGCAACAAAGTCCGTCTCACAGTTTATCTCTACGAGAACACCGATTTTACCCATATGAATATATGAACCGATCAGGCCCTCGGATGCCTCCCGTGAGGCCTTTTTTGCCGCCTTTGCAAGGCCCTTTTCCCTCAGGATGTCGAGTGCCTTGTCCAGGTCGCCGCTCGCCTCGGTCAGTGCCTTCTTGCAGTCCATCATGCCCACGCCCGTCTGTTCCCTTAATTCTTTTATCTCACCAGCAGTAATATTCATCCTTTTACTTCCTCCTTCTCAGCGGTATCTTCCGTGTCCTGCTGCTCTTCCGCAGCTGCCTTTTCAGCAATAGCCGCCTGTTCCGCCTCTTTTTGGGCCTTTTCTTCCCTGGCCTTATCCAGAATGCTCCTGCCTTCAAGAACGGCATCGGACATCCTCGATGTCACCAGCCTGATCGACCTGATAGCATCATCATTGCCGGGAATAACATAGTCAATATCATCAGGATTGCAGTTTGTATCAACAAGTGCAACGATCGGGATCGAAAGTTTTCTTGCCTCAGCGACCGCTATAGCCTCTTTTTTGGGGTCGATAATGACGACCGCTCCGGGAAGACGATTCATGTCCTTTACTCCGCTGAGATGTTTCTCAAGGCGCTGCCTCTCGGTCTCAAATTTGGCCACTTCTTTTTTGGTAAGCAGGCCGTATGTACCGTCCTCATTCATCTTTTCGATTTTTTTGAGTTTGTCTATGCCCTGCTTGATCGTCTTGAAATTCGTAAGCATGCCGCCCAGCCACCGCTGGTTGACGAAAAAAGATTCAGACCTCTGGGTCTCCTCTATGATTACATCCTGGGCCTGCTTTTTAGTCCCTACAAAAAGGACTGATTCCCCTCGGCTCGAAAGGTCCCTTACAAAATTGTACGCCACTTCAAACATCTTGACCGTCTTCTGGAGATCAATGATATATATGCCGTTGCGCTGTCCAAAAATATATCGTTTCATTTTCGGATTCCAGCGCTTGACCTGGTGTCCGAAATGCACACCAGCCTCCAGGAGTTCTTTCATTGTTACTACCATACATTACCTCCTCAGTTTTTCCTCCGTCCTTTCTCTCTTAATCCGTATCAACGGGACACTGTCAGAGAGAAGATTAGATGGACGTGTGTTTTGCATGAAGATCAATCTTCCGACTTCGCGTAATAATAAGCCTATCACAAGTATATATGGCAATGCAATATTTTTATTGTTTTCGATAAATTAACCATAAAAACAGAGTTGAAATCGTATTGAGACACGGAAGATCAGGGATAATTCATGAATTGCCCCTGCAGGCAAGGCATGAAAGGCTATTGCGATGTTTCATCTCCTGCGGATATCCTGCCGACGGATATATTTTCTTTCAGGGCATACCCCGCTCCAATCAGAACGGTCGTCCCCATCGCGATCATCCAGGCAACAATCCCGTAGCTCAGGGCAACTGCCTTCTGAATGCCGAAGATACCGTGCAGGGCGGTGACGCAGCCCAAATGGTATGATCCCAGAAATCCGGGGGTAGGGGCCACAGTAATAAAAATGGCCACTGTCAGGCAGAGGACAACGAGTGAAGACAGAAAGGGGAGCTGGTCCTGAATGTCAAAGGCAAAGTAAAGAGGGTAATACGTAAATACAAATGTTCCCCAGATAATGACCGACAGTAATGCAGTAGATGCAAAGCCCCGCCTGTCCCGTATAATGCTGAGCCCTTCAGAAAATGAGTGTACCAGCCCGATTATCTTTTTTCCCCATTTAGGCGGCAGGGGTTTAATAAAGAAACCGACCATCTTCATTGCCCATTCATTTCTGAACTGAAGGAGAGCGGAGAACATGAAAATAAACAGACATAATGAGAAACTGACCGCCCCGAATATCTTGACTTTATCAAGCAGTTGATGCCCGTCGGCAGCATTGCCCGATACAAAGGCTTCAGGCATGAAAAGCAATGCAAACATAAGCAAGAGCAGCACAAGCGTCAGATCAAAGAGCCGTTCAATAAAAATAGTCGCAAAGGAGGAGCTGAAACTGATGTCTTCTTTTTTGCTCAGAAGGTACGCCCTCACAAACTCCCCGGCCCTCGCGGGAAGCATATTTGCCATAAAGCCCACCATCATCGGAGAAAAGAGGTTGACGGTCCTTACCTCTTTGACGGAGCGGATAAAGTAGCGCCATCTCATCGCCCTGAAGAGGTAACTCATAAGAACCAGCAGTACCGCAGGGACAAGATAAATGAAACGGACTGAAAGGAGGGCGTTACAGAGGTCTTCTATTTTTACCCCCCTGAAGGCATAGAATAATGAAAGCGCGATAATAGCGATGCCGATAACGAGATGAAGATGTTTTTTATTCATGAATTCTCCGGAAAATTGCTGAGCTGAAGGGCCGGGTAAATCTACCCTGCATGGTCCCGGCTTGCTGCAAGTTCAGAAAATGAAATATTGTCTTTGACCACAAACATCAGGCCGACAACTATTACAAAGCCCATTGCCACTAACCACGCAACAATTCCAAAGCTTGCGGCAACCGCCTTTGAAACACCAAAAATCTCATGGAGGGCGACTACACAGGCCGCCTGAAATGCCCCGAGAAACCCCGGTGTAGGAAACAGCGATATAAAGATGCCCACGGTCAGGCTCACAATCAGGACGGAAATCATGACCGGCAGCTGATTTTCGAGACCAAAGGCAAAGACAAGCGGATAGTAAACCAGTATAGCAGCGGCCCATACCAGCATGGAGAGCAAAAGAGAGGCCCCGAATGCACGCGGGTCCTTCAGAATCTTGAGTCCGTCGGTAAATGAATGCACCATCCCGAATACCTTGTCTCTCCATTTCTCCGGAAGCGGCCTGGTGCAGAACTCAACGATCTTAATGGCCCATTCGTTTTTATACTGGAGAAGCACAGAGAATGAGAAGATGCCTATTGAGCCGATAAAGCTTATCCACCCGAACTTGATCATATATCCCATGAGACGGTGGTTCCCCCCGGAAGCGCCCTGTGAAAATGTGTCGGCACTGAAAAAAAGCACGCCTACGAGCAGCACCAGGAACATCAGCATATCCATAAGTCTTTCGACAAAAATAGTGGCAAAGGAAGCGCTGAAACTTATATCCTCTCTCTTGCCGAGCAGGTATGCCCTGATAAACTCTCCTGCCCTGGCAGGCAGGATGTTCCCCATAAATCCAACCATGAGCGGGGAAAAAAGATGCGCGGTCCTTACATCTTTAACGGACCGGACCAGATAACGCCACCGCATGGCACGGAACAAAAAGGTCAGGGCAACAAAAAATAGCGATGGCAGCAGATAGATATAATGCACCGACCGGAGGGCCGCGCCTAGCTCTTCAAGGGATACATTTTTAAATGCATAATAAAATGCAAGCGCTACGATAATAAGGCCTATAAAGAGATGGTTTTTTTTCATGGATTAACCGGACAATTTTTATTATAACTGTAAAATTAATTAACAAGCAAGTTGTGGCGGACGGTTGCAATTTAAACTCCAATAGATTCAGTCTACAAAACAAAAAAATTGAGGTATAATTAACATATAAAGCAGTCAGCATGATATGAGGTGATCTAATGAAGGAGTTAAAGGAAAACAGGAAGACGGAAACACCCGCATGGGAAGAAGAGAGCGGCCTTATTTTATTTCTTGCTTCAGTAAACAGAGAGGTGGAAAAATTCAATAAGAGCTTCGAGTTCGGCATCAATAACATGGCCGTAATGCCGGGTGATATCGACGGAGATTCGGAATTGCCGCTAAAAGCGGGGTTCATGTTAGGGCTTAAGAATCCCCTGCTGCCCGAATTAACGTATTGTCTTTATGCCATCTTAAAGGGCAGGGTACTGTATGGTTATATCGGCCTGTACAGAGACGGGGGCATGACCACGTTAAAAGAGCTCGCCCCTATGAGTGACTTCAGAGAGGGCAATGCGGTGTTATATGAGTGGCTGACACAGCTGGTCCGTGCATCTTACGAAAAGATAATGCTATAAATAATGAAACTTATTGTATTAGGCAGTGGAACATGCGTCCCGTCATTGCAAAGAAACGCCCCCGGCTATTATCTGGAGGCTGACGGTTGTCAGGTGCTCGTGGATTGCGGAAGCGGAACGCTTCTGCAGCTCGAAAAAGCGGGCATAAGTTATAAAGAACTGGATGCGGTCTTTATCACCCATACACATCCTGACCATTTTTCAGACCTGATGCCCCTGATTCAGGCGCTTCTTGCCACGCCGAATTTCAGGAGGGTAAAAGACCTGTCCATATTCGGGCCTGCTGACTTTGCAGAATATTATGAGCAGGCCATTGTCACGGTACTGGGTCGCCCCGGCTTTAGTTCTGTACGATCAATAGAGCCTCATGACGCACTGGATTACGGCCCGTTTCATGTTGCAACCGCAAAAACTGTTCATTCAGAGGACAGCATTGCATACAGATTCGAACATGGGACCGGGTCCGTTGTCTTTACCGGTGATGCGGATATTGACCAGGGGATCATAGAA
>JAJRVB010000067.1 GCA_024277515.1 Nitrospirota bacterium
GCTTGCAACTCCCCCGCCAATACTGAGCGCAAAAGCAGGCCCGAGAAATGTGCCTGCAAGCAGGCTTCTGATGATGACCCGGGTGAGTGTCACGATCATGCCTGCCTTCAGTCCGTACAGGTACAGGGTGATAAGGGTGATAATGTTGGCCAGTCCGAGCCGGAGCCACGGCACAGGGGTCGGGATAAGCGCCTCTATGCTGTGCAGACCGACGGCATAGGCGGCAAGGAGCGCTACGTGAATGGTTTCCGGGCGGGTTCCCGGGGCTTCGGTGACAGGCAGGCTGTGATCTGTTTTATCCATTTGGTCTTAAGTATAAAACTGAAAATGGTGTCGGTTATCAGTTAACGGTTGCCGGTTAAAAAAAACCGTAAACCGGTAACTGTCAACGTTTTTTTTAATTATCCGTGACAATCTGTGGCCAAATGCTTTTACAGGTTTAATAATTGCAATGGTTATTCGGCCAGTTTATATTCACTGTTCAGGATTTCAATTTTGCCCTTTAAATTCCCTGTCAGCAATACCCTTTTGTCCGCCCTGACCAGAATTCCATCGAGCCCCATCGTCTCAAGCAGTTTCATCCCCCTCTCAGGTCCCATAACAAATACTGCTGTTGAGAGGCTGTCGGAGAGATAGCCCTCAGGGGCGATCACCGATGCGCTGATCAGGCCGGACTCCGCGGAAAAACCTGTGTCCGGGTCGAGGATATGATGATAGCGCCTGCCGTTTATTATAAAAAACCTCTGGTAATCTCCGGACGTGGATATTGCCCTGTCTTTCAGATGAAGGACCGCGAAGATGTCCTCCCATGGCCTGTCCGAACCGGATGCAGGCCGCGGATTCTGAATCCCGACTTTCCACCCCTGCCCTGAAAGGTTTACGCCAAAACCCCTTATGTCCCCTGCAATGGCCACAAGAGCGGCCTTGATCCCTCTCGCCCTTATCGCTTCAACAGCCTTGTCCGCGCCGTATCCCTTTGCGATCCCTCCAAGGTCAAGCTCCATCCCCCTGTCTCTGAGATACACTTTCGACGCGTCCGTGTCAACCGTTATTTTTCTATAGTCAACAAGGCGTAAACCCTCTCTGACCGCCCTGTCAGACGGGACGGAAGATTCAGAATTATCCTTCGAAAACTTCCATTGTTTAATAACAGGGGCAAGTGTCGGATCAAATGCCCCTCCAGTAGCAATGGAAATATCGATTGTCTTTTTCAGTATTTCGAGTGTTTCGTCACTCACACGCACCGGCCGGACCCCGGCTGCCTTGTTGATTGCAGCAATCTCGCTCGTCTCTGAAAAGTAATTGAGGAGCAGTTCGATCTTTTTAATTTCCGCATACCCTGCATCAATGGCCTCTCTTGCCTTCTCCCTCGAGTCGCTCACAACCGTGATCGTGCAGTACGTATCCATAAGTATCCGGCTCTCTTTAAACATCTGGTCCTTTTTAGAACAACCGGATAAAAACAGAACAAAGAGTACAGAACACAGAACACAGACCGGAAAAAATAATAATTTAGTGGTCCGTGGTCCGTGGTCCGTATTCTGACTTCTGACTTCTGACTTCTTTTTTTTGCCTGTCTCCTGACTTCTGTATTCTGTCTTCTGACTCCTGACTTTTAATATCATGCCACAGCTCCTTCTGAAACAAGTTTTGCCTTCAGGTAGCTGCCTGTAGCGGATTCCTGACAGGCTGCAACTTCCTCAGGCGTGCCCGAGGCAATGACCCTGCCCCCTGCCTCTCCGCTTTCCGGCCCGAGATCTATAATATAATCCGCGCTCTTTATCACATCAAGGTTGTGTTCGATAACAAGCACCGTGTTCCCGGCATTTACCAGCCTTTGCAGGACATCAAGGAGCTTCTGAATATCAACAAAGTGCAGCCCTGTAGTCGGTTCATCAAGGATATACAGCGTCTTTCCGGTAGCCTTTTTGCTCAGTTCCCTCGAAAGCTTCATACGCTGCGCCTCACCGCCTGAAAGGGTTGTAGCGGACTGTCCAAGCTGTATGTAGCCGAGACCGACTTCATCAAGCGTCGAGAGTTTGCGCCTTAAAGCGGGTATGGCATCAAAGAATTCAAGGGCCTGATTAACGGTCATATTAAGGACATCCGAGATATTTTTGTCTTTATAGCGTATCTCAAGGGTTTCCCTGTTGTATCTGGTCCCTTTACATACTTCACAGAAGACATAGACATCAGGGAGGAAATGCATCGAGACCCTGATAAGCCCGTTACCCCTGCAGGTCTCGCACCTGCCCCCTGCAATGTTGAAACTGAACCTGCCCGGCCTGTATCCCCTTACCCTTGACGCAGGGAGCTGCGCGAATAAATTTCTTATAAACGAAAAAATACCCGTATACGTTGCAGGATTGGACCGCGGCGTCCTTCCCACAGGAGACTGGTCTATGTCAACAACCTTGTCTATCTTTTCGATCCCCTGTATGGAGTCATGCCGGCCCGGGGTTTCATGTGAGGCGTACAGTCTCCCTGAAAGGGCCTTATAAAGTATCTCTATGATGAGTGTGCTTTTACCCGAGCCTGAAACACCGGTCACACACGTAAAGATACCCAGCGGCACCTCCACATCAATGTTTTTAAGGTTGAACGCCCGGGCACCCTTTATCGTAACTGCATCACCATGGCTTCTCCTGCGGGCAGGCAGGGGAATACTCTTGTGACCACAAAGATAAGGACCGGTAATGGATTTTTTGTCTCCCATAACATGCTCCAGGCCGCCCTCTGAGACTATATGCCCCCCGAGTAATCCGGCTCCCGGCCCCATATCAATGATATGGTCGGCCCTTCTCATGGTATCTTCGTCATGTTCCACAACAATCACCGTGTTGCCCATATTTTTTAATCTTCCGAGATTCTCAAGCAGTTTCGCGCAGTCTCTCGGGTGCAGCCCGATTGTGGGCTCATCGAAAATATAAAGCACGCCCGTGAGAGATGATCCAATCTGTGTAGCGAGCCTGATCCTCTGCGACTCTCCGCTCGACAGCGTAGCAGCAGGCCTGTCCAGCGTCAG
The DNA here is from genome assembly GCA_024277515.1 of Nitrospirota bacterium. GTDB lineage: Bacteria > Nitrospirota > Thermodesulfovibrionia > UBA6902 > UBA6902 > JAJRVB01. Next base: position 3,026 of record JAJRVB010000067.1, read on the forward strand.
ATAACCGAGCCCCACATTATTGAGAAAGTAAAGTCTCTCCCTGGTTTCCCTGAAGATTTTTGATGCAATCGTCTTTTCGGTCCTGGTCAGCTCCAGGTCCTCAAGGATGCGGCTGACCTCACTGATGGGCCTTGAACAGAGCTCGCTGATGTCTAATCCGTTTATCGTGACAGCCAGCGCCTCTTTCCTCAGTCTCCGGCCATTGCATGCCGGGCAGAGAGCAGGATTAAGGGGGTCCGGATCATCTTCCTCTACATTGCAGAACCCGAGTCCGCTGCATTTTGGACATGCACCGAAGGGACTGTTAAAGGAAAAGAACCTCGGACTTATTTCAGGATAATTGACCCCGCAGTGTGTGCATGCAAGCTTTGCACTGAAAAAAAGGTCTTTACCCTCGTCGATAATATTAATTACCACAACATCGGAAAAACCCATTGCATGTGAAATGGCGCTTGAAATATGTTTTTCAATTCCCTGTTTAATAATTAACCTGTCAATGACAATATCGATGTTATGTCTTTTATATCTGTCCAATGATATTTCTTTTGTGATATCGACCATTTCACCGTCAATGCGCGCGCGGATGATCCCTTTTTTCCGTGCCTCATAAAGTTCCTTTTTATACAGACCTTTTCTCCCGATCACAATCGGGGAGAGCACCTGTATGCGTGTCCTGGGAGGAAACGTACTTATGGCATCTATGATCTGCTGGATCCGCTGGGACGCGATGGGACTTCCGCATTTATAGCAGGAGAGCTTGCCTATTCTTGTGTATGCTACTCTGAGATAGTCATATATTTCGGTGACCGTCCCTACAGTGGACCGCATGCCCCTTGCGGTTGTCTTCTGCTCGATCGCGATTGAAGGTGAAAGCCCTTCAATAGAATCCAGATCCGGTTTCCGGAGCTGCTCAAGAAACTGCCGGGCATATGCGGAAAGGCTTTCCACATATCGCCTCTGACCTTCGGCATAGATCGTGTCAAACGCCAGGGAAGACTTGCCGGAGCCGGACGGGCCGGTAATCACCACAAGACTGTCGCGGGGGATCTTCAGATCAATATTCTTAAGATTGTGGACCCTCGCACCTTTAATTACAATGTTATTCAGCATAATTGATGCCTTCAGCCGCAGGAGTTTTTACTATAACCCATAAAAGTCAGGGTATTCAAATATGGTTTGAAAGATGGAAATCTCACCTGATGAAACATTGACATTGAGCATTGAAAAATACGATAATAAAAGGATTTTTCACGCTGCATAAAAATGGAGGAGAAAATATGAAAAAAAGAAATTATCTGTTTACTTCAGAGTCGGTAACCGAGGGACATCCTGATAAAATTGCCGACCAGATATCTGATGCAATACTCGACACAATCCTTGCCGAAGACAAGAATTCAAGGGTCGCGTGTGAGACAATGCTCACAACAGGCCTCGCGTTTGTTGCAGGTGAAATCACAACATCCGCCTATGCGGACATCCCTTCCATTATACGCGAAACCATCAAGGATATTGGTTATACAAGGGCCAAATACGGGTTTGACTATGAGACCTGCGCGGTCATTACCTCCATCCATGAGCAGTCAGGTGATATTGCCATGGGGGTAGATACCGGCGGGGCCGGAGATCAGGGGCTCATGTTCGGATATGCCAGCAATGAAACACCCGAGTTAATGCCCATGCCTATCATGCTCGCGCATCAACTCGCCATGAAACTGACGGAAGCAAGAAAAAAAGATATTCTCCCATACCTCAGACCTGATGGGAAGACACAGGTAACAATCGAATATAAAGACGGAAAACCCCACAGAATCGACACCATTGTGGTTTCCTCCCAGCACAGCCCGGACGTAACATTAAGGGATTTGAAGGAAGACATTATCGAAAAGGTCATTAAACCGACAGTGCCTAAAAAACTGCTCGATGAAGAAAATATCACCTACCACATCAATCCTACAGGACGTTTCGTTGTAGGCGGCCCCATGGGCGATACCGGCCTGACAGGAAGAAAGATCATTGTTGACAGTTACGGCGGTGTGGGCAGTCACGGCGGCGGATGTTTTTCAGGGAAGGATCCTTCCAAAGTAGACCGGTCCGCGTCCTACATGGCCAGATATATAGCTAAAAATATTGTTGCAGCAGGTCTCGCGGAAAAGGCCGAGGTCCAGCTCGCTTACGCAATCGGCGTACCCGATCCGGTCTCGGTGCTTGTAGATACCTTTGATACCGGCAAGATACCTGACAGCAGACTTGCAGAGATCGTGAATGAGAATTTCAATATGAGACCCGCGGGCATTATAAAGACATTGAACCTGCGGAGACCAATTTACAGAAAGACTGCCGCCTATGGCCACTTCGGAAGAAGTCTGCCTGAATTTACATGGGAAAAAACCAATAAGGCGGAAGCGCTGAAAAAGGCCGCCAAAAAGAAATAATCTATCAATTTAGTCAAAAGCCGCCTGCCGCTGATACAGAAATCAGCGGCAGGCGGCATCTTATATTTTAAGGAGGAGTTTCATATGTCAACTGCAACAGCAGAGGGAAAAACAAAGGACTATAAAGTAGCCGATATCGGCCTTGCCGGCTGGGGAAGAAAAGAAATAGAAATAGCGGAAAAGGAAATGCCGGGACTGATGTCCATCAGGAACAAATATGCCGTTGAAAAACCGTTAAAGGGTGTGAGGATTTCCGGTTCTCTTCATATGACCATACAGACGGCCGTTCTCATCGAGACACTTGTGGAGCTGGGAGCTGATGTCAGATGGGCCAGCTGCAATATATTCTCAACCCAGGACCATGCAGCAGCGGCAATAGCAGCAACCGGGGTTCCTGTGTTTGCCTGGAAGGGTGAGACACTTGAAGAATACTGGTGGTGTACAAACGAGGCATTGACCTTCCCTGGAGGCAAGGGTCCGCAATTGATCGTTGACGACGGCGGTGATGCCACCCTGTTCATTCACAGGGGATATGAGGCGGAAAACAATGCAGCCCTTCTGGACGAGCCGACTGACAACCATGAGCTCCGGATTATCAACACCCTTTTGAAAAAGCTCCTCGCCGGGGACAATCAGAGATGGCACAATACCGTAAGCGAATGGAAGGGCGTAAGCGAAGAAACCACGACAGGTGTTCACAGGCTGTATGAAATGATGAACAACGGGACACTTCTTGTTCCTGCTATTAATGTGAATGACTCGGTCACAAAATCCAAGTTCGATAATCTCTACGGCTGCAGGGAGTCCCTTGCTGACGGCATCAAGCGTGCTACGGATGTAATGCTCGCGGGAAAAGTTGCTGTTGTATGCGGATATGGTGACGTAGGAAAGGGATGCGCCCAGTCGCTGAAGGAGTATGGCTCAAGGGTGATCGTTACTGAAATCGATCCTATCTGCGCGCTTCAGGCGGCCATGGAGGGCTATGAGGTTGCCACGATTGAAGACACACTGGGAGAAGGAGACCTTTATGTGACTACAACCGGCAACAGGGACATCATCAGGATAGAGCATATGGCCCGGATGAAGGACCAGGCCATTGTCTGCAATATCGGGCATTTTGATAATGAAATACAGGTAGACAAACTGAATACCTATCCGGATATCGAGAAGGTAGAAATCAAGCCCCAGGTGGACAAGTACATCTTTCCCGAAGGGCATGCGATTTTTCTTCTTGCCGAAGGGAGACTGGTAAACCTCGGCTGCGCCACAGGTCATCCTTCATTCGTCATGTCAAACAGCTTTACCAACCAGACGCTTGCCCAGATTGATCTCTGGAAAAACAGGGACGTGTATGAAAAGAAGGTGTACCGTTTGTCAAAAGTGCTCGATGAGGAAGTTGCCAGGCTGCACCTTGGGAAAATAGGGGTGAAACTGACGAGGCTTACCCAGGAGCAGGCGGACTACATCGGAGTTCCTGTGGACGGCCCTTACAAGCCTGAGCATTACAGGTATTAATTCAGATAACAGAGCGGTAAGCAAGGGACAGGTTAAACAATCTGTCCCTTTTTTTCTTCCCGCTGCATTTCGCTGAATTGACCCGGTTCATGTTGACCTGCCCCGGTTTCCATACTACAATATCATGTCACCATCAATTGCCTTGCATGTATCCGGACCGCAATGTAACTGAGACTGCGGAGCTGTGAACTTTTCCCTTCCTTTACTCCAAATTTATCGACTGGATTGCCCGAACCATGAAATCACTGAAAGATAAAACCGCATTAATTGTTGTGCAGTTCATTTACAACTTCCTTAACTTCCTGCTCAGCGCATTCCGGGGCCTGCTGTTTATCCGGAAAACAATCCCCGGCAATGTCAGGAACATACTGGTTTTCAGGTTTGGCAATATCGGGGATACTATTTGCGCTGTCCCTGCAATGAATGTAATAAGGGAAAACTTTCCGGAAGCAAAAATAGTCTTGCTTTCTTCACCCGGCAGACCCGGCGCAGCCGGCGCTAAAGAAATTCTGGAAAACGCGGAGTTTCTGGATGGATTAATAATTTACTATCCCGAAGAGATCAAGTCCCTGAACGAAAAATATAATTTCATCAGGAAGATAAAAAAAGAAAGATTTGACTTATTCATAGAGCTGCCTGCAAACCTGACCGGATTCAGCGCTGAAATAAGGAATATGGTTTTTTCAAAACTGATTGGAGTAAAGTATGCTTTTGGATTCAGAATAAACACGATCAGGTTGTTCGCAAAGGTCCAGTCGGATTATCTGAAATTTGATAATGAGGTTGAAAGATTACTGAAGATACTAAAGGCAGAGGGAGTTGCGATTGAGAATATTTCATTCCCCTTGCCTGTTAGCGAAGAAGACAGAGAGTTTGTAAACAATTTTCTGGAAAAATTCAGTAACGGGAAAATAATAGCCCTGAATCCCAATGCAAAAAGAGAGACTAATTTATGGCCATTGGAGCGATATGCCGAACTCGGGAGATGGCTGGCCGCTGATAACGGCAATAACATCCTGATAATCGGCGGCAAAGCTGATAAAGAAAGGGCCGCCAGATTAAAGCAGATGATAGGGGAAGATGCAATCAATGTTGCAGGGAAATTTTCACTCTTGCAGACAATAGAGATATTAAGGCATTGCAGCCTTTTGATCAGCAATGATACAGGCGCCGTGCATATGGCCTCAGCTGTCGGCACCCCTGTTGTAGGGATATATTCTGCCTGGCAACTAAAGGGAAAATGGTATCCGTATGGTAAAAAAAGCATTGTATTAAGGAAAGAGCCGGAATGCCATACATGTTATCTGAATAAATGCAAACAGTTGGACTGTCTAAAATTGATCGATGTGAATGAGGTCCTTGATAAAGCAGGAGAAGTTTTGCACAAAAAAAATCTATGGCCAAATCTCATAACAGCCAGATAATTCATCGTAGATTTTGCCCGATATGCGGCTCATCTGATATCAGAAACTTTGTTTCAGAATATAAGAAGTGTTCATATTGTCAATGCGCCTTTGTTGAAAAAATGAATCAATCCAGTGATATTTATGAAGATGAATATTATTTTTATAGTGATCAAAGAAAAAATGAAAACCTTAAAAGGGCTGATTATCAATTCCAGTATTTGATGAGGTTATCAAAAAAACTTAATTCTGACTTAAAAAAAACAAAGATATTAGATATAGGCTGTGGCACCGGAGAATTTGTCTTCAGCTGTCTTGAAAATGGACTGGACGCCTACGGAGCAGACTTTTCAGAAAAGGCAATAGAAACAGCGATTACGCGGTACCCTGTTTCAGACAGAGTATTTACATCCAGAGTAGAGGATATGCCTGATATGTCTTATGGAGTAATTACACTCTGGGAAGTTGTGGAGCATCTCGAAAAACCTATGGAACTTCTTCAAGAGGCATTGAGATTACTTCAGGTTGGAGGAACATTGCTTTTATCAACCCCTAATGTTGGAAGCCTATGGGTAAAGTTGCTTAAAAGTAAATGGCATGGCTTTGGAATACCCCAATATCATGTCACCTGCTTTAGTCCTGTATCTATGAAGATAGCCCTGAAAAAACAGCTTGCTGTCGAACATTATGAAATAGATACTGTTTCCCCATACAACA
>JAJRVB010000068.1 GCA_024277515.1 Nitrospirota bacterium
CATTATCATGGTGTCATGGGTCGAAAACACAAAAGTCATGCCCCGCGTTTCATTCAGTTCACGCATCATGTCAAGAAGTGAGGCCCCTGCTGCTGAATCAAGGTTCGCCGTGGGTTCGTCCGCGAGTATTATATCGGGGGCGGACACCATGGCCCGTGCCACAGCCACTCTCTGCTGCTGGCCTCCTGAGAGCTGCTTCGGCAGCCTGCCCTCCATCCCGGCCAGACCGACCTGTTCAAGCATGGATGCCACACGCTCACGCCGTTCATCTTCTCGTATACCCTGAAGCAGCATGATATATTCAATATTCTCTTTTACCGTGAGTACCGGGATAAGGTTATATGACTGAAAGATGAAACCGATGTGGTCTCTTCTGAAGTCGGAAAGCTCACTCCCCTTCATATTGTTAATCGGATTGCCGGCCAGCATGACACTCCCTGTGGTCGGAGTGTCCAGACCGCTCATGATATTCAGGAGGGTCGTTTTCCCCGAACCCGACGGTCCTGCGATTGCGGTAAACTCACCCCTTTGAAGGCTGAGACTCAGGGACCTGAGCGCATGGACCTCAACTCCATCAGTATTGTATACCTTTGATACATCCTGTATATTTAAAACCATATCAGACATCCGCTCATCTCCTTTCTTCTCATCAATTATCACATGCTCCTCTTCATTGCCCTGGCAGGGGTCAGCCTGGCAGCAAAAACAGCAGGGTACAGGGCCGCAGCCATAGAGAACAGAAATATCAAAACCGGAAACAGGGTAAACTGCCTGAAAGTCATGACCGGATATATCAGTTCGTTAATGGTAACTCCAGCAAACTCGATACCCTTGTAGTTTATACCGTATGCAGAAAAGATCTGCATGACAATAAACCCGAATCCCAAACCGATAAGTATGCTTATAAATGACAGGGACGCTGCCTCAAAAAAAATAATCAGTGACATGCTGAGCGGTCTCGTGCCCAGGGCCCGCAATACACCGAACTCAAACATCCTCTCATAAAGCGACATAAAAAGTGTGTGAATAATTATTACGGCAACAATACAGAAGACCAGAAATGACGTTATAACCGATGAAATATCCGCCAGCTCTATCACACCGTCAAGCTGGGGCATCAAATCCCTCCACCCCATGGCCTCATTGCCTTCTCGGGAGTATTTATTCCAGAAGGTAAGCGAACGGTCTCCGGCATCTCTGATATTTTTAAACCTGAGCGCTATTTCGTGGGAAGCATGCCCGAGCGCCAGAAGTTTGCGCGCGCGCTGAATGTTTATAAATGCCATACCACTGTCAATTTCGCGTATACCCATATGAAAAATGCCCCCCACCCTGACCATGTCCTGTGAAAGCTCCCCGGTCCCTGCCTGCGCGACTGTTATCACCAGCCTGTCCCCGATCCCGGCCTCAAGCGTCTCGGCGGCCCTTGACCCGATCAGGATACGGCCGCTATCTCCAGGCGGCAGGTAGGTCCCCTCTATTATTGCCTCATCGATCATCGACATGTTTCGTTCCGCCTCGGGATCGATACCGTAAAGCAGCACTGAGTTTACCCCTGCCGCAGAACTCAGCATGGCAATAGAGATAGTGCGCTCGCTGAAGCCTGAAACCAGCCCTTCCGCGCCAAGGGACTTTATAACAGATCCTGAATCATGTATGGTCTTCTCCACCTCGAGCGTGTCCCGGAAACCCTCGGCATGTATCTGACCCTGCCCGAGGAATGTGTCAGTGGCTGTCCGTATCATGCTGTCGAGCATACCAATGTATATGCCGTCGAGAAATATCAGGGAGGCAAGGGTAATTCCTACCGCTATACCTGAAAGCACGGTCCGCCTTTTGTTCCTGAGGACATTCCTCCATGCAAGTTTCCATAAGAGTTTCATGAATTCAGACCGACCTCATTGCCTTTACAGGTATGATGCGCGCGGCCCGGATGGCCGGGAATATGCTAACGAGCAGGGCTGTCCCGAAAATAATCGCAGCAGGCATGACAGCGGACCGGAGAGTTATCCTTGCCGTCAGTCTGTCAAAGACATATCCGCCGTACTCAATCGGGGCGGGATATGTAATTCCGTATGTGTAGAGCAGCCAGTTCGCACATATCCCGATCACCGTGCCGATTATGATGCTCACAATTGCGAGACATACTGTTTCGAGCACGATGAGCATAAATATCTGAAAGGGCCTCGTCCCAAGCGCCTTCAGCACACCGAATTCACGTGTCCTCTCGAGAAGGACCATCAGTATTGTGTTAAGCACTCCGACCGCTATAATGACGGTAAATACAAGGATGGTATACCAGTTGCCCTTTATGTCCGCCTGCATTGCACGGTAAAACTGGCTCTCCACCACCTGCCATGGCTCAACATCAAGCAAAGGATCATTCAGTGCGTCCCTGAGCAGCCCGACAGTATCCATAGTCCTTTTCTGGTCATCAAGGACTATGGCTATTTCATGCACCCTGTCCCCAAGAAAGAGAAACTCCTGCAGCATATTTATGTGAACATAGCAGGCGCTGCTTCCGGGAAGACTGCCGGACATGTCTGTTATTCCGACAACAGTGAATAAATCATTCGCCACAGAACCGTCTGCCCCCTGTGCTATGATGGCAATCTTCGCGCCCGTCCCGGCCTTTAAAATTCCCGCAAGCCCCGCGCTGATGACCACCTCATGTGACGGGCCGTCAGAAAGGAAGCGGCCCTCCCCGACCTTATGCCCGAGGCGGGTGGTCATGGCTTCCCTGCGCGGATCAATACCAGTCACCTTAACGCCGGAAGTCTTTTTTCCCGTAAAGACAAGGGCCGGTGTGTACACCCTCGGCGTCCACGACTGCACATGGGCAACGGATTCGATCTTACTGCCGATCTCATCAGGGTCATCCATCGTCCTGTATATGGACGGCCTGTCAAGATAGCCGTTTTTATGGATCTGGATATGTCCTGTGCGGTCCTTTGTAAACATGTCGATCAGATTGCCGTAGGTGCCGTCAACCATGCCGATAAAAACCGCAAATAAAGCGCATCCCCCTGCCATCATCAATCCCGTCAACACAGAGCGCCTCTTATGCCGAAAAATGTTTCTGAAGGCTATTTTCAAAAGGATCATATTTTTTTCAGCAGACCTGTTTCAGGCACGATCATAACAATGACAAATATCAAAACCCGGATGCAAAATGTTATTTCATTCAGGCCTTGGCATTCATTTGATATTTTAGCTTTGACATTTGTCATTATCCTCACCTCCTCTTCTGGAGGTTGCGGAGGGTAAATACATCCCGGGGCATCTTCTCGTCGAACCGTATCGTCCTGTACCGAATTACGGTCTTTTGTCCTTTTTTATGCAGGGGGACCATCTCAAGAACAGCCGGGAGCAGGCGGCCGCCGAAGTCCTTTATGTCTTTGAATGTCATGAGCCTCATCCGCTGTCCCTTTTCATTAAAATATACCTCTGAAACAGGGATGTAATCTTCCCTGCGTATGGTGAGCTCAATCTTTCCCCATACACTGGGAGTCGAAACCTTGGGTGTCAGTTCAATATAATAATAGCCGGGTTCCTGCTGCGCAGGATAAATAAATCTTGAGTTGTAATCATTAAGCAGGGAACTCTCCTTTACCAGATCATCGTTCGTAAAATCAGATCCCATCCATGAGCCCATCATCATGGATGGAGGTACCTTCATGACCTTGTTGATTTTTGGAAAGTAGTTCCACATATCGGTCTTTATGCGCAGGGTCGCCATGCCTGCTTCCTTTTTCGGAGAAGTAATATAAATAAATGTCCTGTCCATGCCCTCGGTCCAGATGTTCATGGCAAGAGTCCTTTCCCAGTGCCTGCTCTTTACCTTCATCTCAACCTCGGCATAACTCGTATCACTCCTGTAGAGTCTGTCTACCCTGTCAATAATTGTCCGCACGTCCGGAAGGTCTTGTGCCCGGACGCCCCCCGGAAAGATCAGTGCATGCATAATAAAGAGGATTATTGTATATTTCAGAACAGTCATTTGATTACTCCTTTGAGACTGGAAATAAAAAAGGTAGACATACTATAGAATTATACACTTTCAGATCACGGAATGTGACAGAGCTGTTTTCTCCCTGAGAGCTGCTGAAATACAAAGAGTTAATGCACGGCATGTAAAAAGGGATTATAATAAGAGACATGAAGAGATGCCCGAAATGCGGAAAGGTTTTTAACTGGTGGCAAAGGGCCACCGGCGAAGGCAGGGAACATATCCGGAGCTGCCGAAAGACCCCCGAGTGTGATGACAGACTTTCACTCGCTGCAAACTGCAGAGGCTGTCCTGCCGGGTGCTTCGAAGGCATGTATGATAAAGAAGACAAGAATGAGTAACGAGCGTCTGCATAGGTTCTATACACCAAATATATAGAAGCTGACCATTCCGCAGTAAAGATGCAATTCTTATTCGTTCCCATCCGCCAATATGTTGACGATTAAGAGGACCTTTTTATATCTGTCAACTCCCTGCAAGCCTCGTTAACCCTGTAAATCCACCTCTGTTATACAGCATATCATCACTATCTTTTCAAACACATTCCATCACTTACTGAATTTCACGAAATCTTCTTCAGGAAATGACTGAAGTTTTGGCATAAATGTTGCGTAATTATAAGTAGAGGCAAAAAAGAAGATAACCTGCAAAAGGAGGTGAGATTATTTTTTAACCGGAAAATCTGTTTAAAAAGGAGATTGTAATGTTAGAGATTGAAGCAAAACATGAACAATGCACTATTTGTAAACATGAATACACATCAATTAATACCGAGATTTCACCGGGTATCAAGATTTATGTTTGCAATACATGTCTCGAGGCTGCAAAGCATAATTTTATATGGGTATGCATGGGCTGCGGCAAGGTGTACCTGAGGCCGAAAAAAATGGTCATCGAAAAGATGGCGGATTCTGAACTCAAGAGGGCCTACCTGATGTGTGAAGACATGCAGATTATCCAGGGACTTGACATGTGTATCGAGTGTGATCCCGCCGGGATCATGAATTATATGGATGCCCAGAAGACGGCTGTCTGCTGATTTACGAGAGACGGCTATTGACTGTAATTACAAAAGAACTACCCTGAAGCAGGGCTTCGAGGAATCCTTTTGTTTAAAACATCTCCGGTCTTAAAAAGAAATCTTCAGTCACCCTCGAATTCGGTCAGGCAATAAAAGTTATATCCGCTTTCTTTCAGTTTCTTTGCTCCGCCGACATCCGGAAGATTAACGACAAAGGCCATTTCTGAGACCTTTCCACCCAGCTTTTCAATAAGTGCGGCGGCGGCCATCGCAGTGCCGCCCGTGGCGAGGAGGTCATCAACGATAAGAACTTTTGTGCCATCAGCTATAGCATCTTTATGCATTTCCACTGTATCGGTGCCATATTCAAGCTCATACTCATGACTCACTACTTCAGCGGGCAGTTTCCCCACTTTCCTGATAGGGATAAATCCTTTCCCGAGCGTATATGACAATGCCCCTCCGATGATAAAGCCCCGGGCCTCGATCCCGATGATAACATCAAAATCAATTTCATCCGTAATATATCTCTGCGTTAAATTGTCTATAACGAGCCTGAACCCCACGGGGTCCTTGATAAGGGTGGTTATGTCCCTGAACATGATCCCCTTCTGGGGATGGTCCGGGATTGTTCTTATTCTGGATTTGATGGGCATAATTGTTAACCTCCTTGATGTTTATGAATGTTAACGGACTTTAGCTGTTATTATGTTTTATTTAACACAGACATCATCATACTCTTTCAGCTTCGGGATAACGTCAACGAACAGTTTTATAACATTGTCCGCATTCTTTTTCATGACCTCTACAATCATTTCCCAGGTAACCGACTCCTCTTCTTCATGCCAGCAGTCATAGTCCGTAGACATGGCGACCGCTGCATAATGCATTTTTTTCTCCCTTGCAAGACAGACCTCAGGCACGGTGCTCATGTTTATCACATCCGCATTCCAGGCACGGAACATGTGGCTTTCAGCCCGCGTGGAAAAACGGGGGCCCTCAATGGTGATGACCGTCCTGTTTTTGTGAAAAGGGAAGGCCATGTTTTCCGCGGACGCGGAAAGCATGTCTATCAGGTTCTGACAGAAGGGGTCCGCCATTGCAGTATGCACGACAACATCCTCATCAAAAAACGTAACATCCCTCTTCCTCGTATTATCAATAAACTGATTCGGGAATACCAGGTGTCCGGGCGCTATGTCTTCGCGAAGGGAACCGACCGCCGTAGAGGCGATGACATGGGTACAGCCCTGGTCCTTTAATGCCTGGACATTGGCCCTGAAGTTGACCCTGGACGGATAAATGGAATGGTCTTTCCCATGCCTCGCAATGATGACCACGTCTTTGCCTTCTATGGAACCGCATGTCAAAACGGAAGTCGGGGGGCCATACGGAGTTTCAACGGATATCTCTTTTGCATTCTTCAGGATATCAGGGTCATCAAGCCCGGAACCACCGATAATACCTACCTTTATCATACGCATCTCCTCGTTTTATTTTATTGACAATTTGATTTAAAAAGACTAAACCTGAAAAAAGCAGGTGTTGTGAAAGCAAATAATTTTCGATACCTTAGATGCAATACCAGCCAATCTGAGCGTGTATGTTTTTATTCAAAGTTTTTGCATATTATTTCAATAATTTATCGAGTTAATTATTTGATTGAACAATATCTGCTTTTTCTTTTTGCATTGGATTAAACATTAAATTATAAAAGTAATCTTTCAGATTATGCAATATTTTTATTCGGCTTCCTGCTCATTATCCCGGTGTTCCGATCCGAGCAGGATACCCAGCTTTTTTGTATTTTCATTGCTGTCCAGGGCGATCTTAACACCCATGGTAAGCACAACGGACATCAACATGCCGACCGGTCCCAGGACCCATCCCCAGAAAATAAGGGAGAGAAAGACAATGAGCGTGGACAGTCCCAGACCCCGGCCCATGACCCTGGGTTCGATAATACTGCCTATGATGATATTAATGACCACATATCCGGCCAGTGCAAGCAGGGCCTTGCCCGTTCCTAACTGTATCAGGGCAAGGAGCACGGCAGGGACAGCCGCAATGATCGATCCGAAGCTGGGCACATAATTAAGCAGAAAGGCGAGCACGCCCCAGAGCAGGGGATAATTCACCCCGAGGATCGCCAGCCATGCGGCAATACATGCCCCGGTACAGAGACTGGTCACCGTCTTAATAGCCATATAACGATTGATGTTTCTGGTAAATGTGTCAAAATGAGTGTCAGCGCCGTCAGCGCTGCCCGACATGGCGCGAATCTTGTCAGAAACACTTGATGCTTCAAGAAGGATAAATATGACCGTAAGGAATATCAGAAACGCATTGGTAAATACACTCCCCAGCTTGGAAAGCAGCTTCGCGGCAAGGTTCATTGCAGCGCTCGGATTAAATACATCAAGGGCCGTCTGCTCCGGGATGTCAATCCCGGTCTGCTGAAACCATGAGATAACATCGCGTGATTTTTCCTGTAACCGGTCTTGATATAAAGGCAGGTCACGGGAGAAACTGTCCAGTGATGTTCCAATCAGCGCGCTCATGAGCATCCCGCCGACACTGATACCCGCAACCACAATCAGCATCGCCAGCACAGTCGGAACACCCTTTGTCTTCATCCATGTCAGTGAGGGCAGGCATATGACCGCAATAAAAACAGCAATCAGAAAAGGCACAAGAATCGCTTCGGCAGCGCGTATCCCGGCAATCACAATTACAAATGATGCCGTGTTTACAAGAAAACGCCCCCCTCCTGTCTTTTCACCCTGTCCGTTCATCTAAAGATTATATCCGGTATTGTCTTATATGGCAATTATTTCCATGCGCCTGATTGTAACCTTCAGATATCGAGTATCATTTGGATCAGAGAAATGTAAAAATCAAAAACCATAGATCAAAATTAAGGAGATTTATTTATATTATAAAAACCCTTCCATAATTTTGATTTTTTATTTTAAATATTTGATATTTTGTTGCCTGCTTTTATTACCCGTTACTGAAGGGGTACACCTGTTTTTCCTCAGGATATTGTGACGGCCCCCCTGCCAAGGAGCATAATGCGCACGTCCATAACATTTGTCCGGGTAGGCCCGGTAATCAAGAGATCATCCAGGGGTTCAAAAAACGAATAGGAATCATTCCGCTGAAGATAATCAAAAGGATCAAGTCCGAGTGTGCGGGCGCGTTCCGCGGTCTCTCCGTCCGCAACCGCGCCGGCAGCATCCGTCGGCCCGTCAGTACCATCAGTCCCGCCGCTGAGGATAACAATGTCCTTCAGACCGTCTATGGCAGGGACTGACGCCAGCACAAACTCCTGATTCCGCCCTCCTATGCCCTCTCCCCTGATCTTTACCGTGGTCTCCCCTCCGGATATTATGCAGAGCGGGGGAGGCAGCGGGTTCCCCGAACAGAAAACCTCCCTCGCGATAGCAGTGTGCACCTTTGCCACTTCTCTTGTTTCACCCTCTATCATACCGGAGAGGATCAGGGCGTGATAACCAAGGCCCTCGGCTTTCTTCTGAGCTGCCCTCAATGCCTGAAGATTTGTCCCGACAAGTTCCCATGAATCCCTGCTGAACAAGGGGTCTCCCGGCTTCGGGGTTTCATCTACCGCTCCGCTGACTCCTCTTTCCACATGCGTTCTCACCGGCCCCGGAATGCGGTCCCATATATCATACCTCCGGAGCACCTGCATAGCCTGCTGAAAGCTGCTCGTGTCCGGTTTGGTAGGTCCCGATGCAATCACATCAAGGTCATCCCCGATTACATCAGAGAGCACAAGGCTCACTACCGCGGCAGGATGGGCCATGCGAGCCAGCCCTCCCCCTTTTACACGGGACAGATGTTTCCGGACAGTGTTTATTTCATGTATGGTTGCACCGGAATCAAGCAGCAGCTGGGTAACATCCTGTTTGTCCTGCAGGGACAGGCCCTCTGCCGGGGCCACAAGCAGCGCTGAACCGCCTCCCGAGATCAGGCATATCACAAGGTCATGCTCATCCGCCTCTCTCACAATGGAGAGGATTTCTTCGGCGCCGCGTATGCCCCGTTCATCAGGCACCGGATGGGCGGCCTGATGAACCCTGATGTGTGTGAGCGGGAGTTCATGACCTTCCTTGACTACTATGACTCCGTCAGTGATATGATCTCCCAGCAGACGCTCAA
>JAJRVB010000069.1 GCA_024277515.1 Nitrospirota bacterium
CCTATTGAGTGTGTCACCGCAGAAGGACTTTTGAACAGACTTGATGAAAAACGCAATGTTATCGTTGTAGACACGATCGGCACCTATGAGGGCAACAGGCATAAAATCAGGGGGGCAACAACCATCCCTTATCCCGAGGTTGCGGACAGGAGGGCGGAATTGATGGATTATGATGAGATCATTATCTATTGTAAAAGAAAAAGTTGTGTGGCATCAAAGAAGGCAGCTGCTGCATTGAAGATGCTGAATGTCCCTGATGTAAAGATATACGAAGGCGGGATTGAAGAATGGGAGGAGAAAAAACTGCCGGTCGAAGAGTATTGAGAAGATATTATCTTTTCCCAGGGACGAGACTGAACCTCCAGAGATCAATAGTGCCGAGTCTCTTCTCAAGACTCGTGGCAAAACGGGAAATGCTGTAACTGACGGTCCAGAAGCCGAGAGCTACACAGAGATAGGCAGCATAGATCCTGTCTGGCTGTCTCTGGCTTACGATGACGCCTGACTGCGTAAGTTCTATCACACCAATGATATAGGCGATGGAGGTGTCCTTAAACAGGGACACAAAAAAACTTATGAATGAGGGGAGCATTATTTTAAAGGCCTGGGGCATGATGATATATCTCATGGCCTGATATTTGGAAAGCCCGACTGTCAGCGCCGCCTCCATCTGACCTCTGGGAACCGCCAGAATACCGGCCCTGACTATCTCGGCCTGATACGATGCGCCGTATACAACTAACGCAAATGCAGCGCTCCCGAATACGGTCACATGCTCCCCGAGCAGATAGGGGAGAAAGAAATAAAACCAGAAGACGATCATGAGGAGCGGGGTTGAGCGGACTATGTCAATAAACCAGCCGAATGGATATCTGATATATTTTTTGGGGGAAAGTCTGCCGCAGCCCAGAATGATTGCAAAGAAAAAACTTAAGGACAGGGCGATCGCTGCAAGCACAATATTTAAAAGGAGGCCTCCCATAGATCCTGCAGGATATGCGCCAACCAGGTAAAATTTCCAGTTTGAAAACTGTTCAATAAAATACATAATACGTTCAGGCCTTTGACTTTGTTATGCTGGTCATATCAATTTTCAGATATTTTTCGAGTCCGAGGACAACAGCGACCATGAGTGCCGACACTATGATGTAAAAAACTGTTGCGATGGTCGTGGCCTCGATCCCCCTGAATGTGAGTGATTCTATCTGCTGCGTTGCCCATGTTAATTCCGTGGCTGTGATCGCCATGCAGAGAGAAGTATTTTTGAAGTTGTGTATCATACGGGTCCCGAGCGGGGGGAGCACCGCCCTGTACATCTGGGGAAGCATTACATACAGCCACTGCTGCACCGGCTTCAATCCTAAAGTAATTGCCGCTTCTTTCTGACTGTCCGGGATTGCGAGTTTGCCGCTTCTAAGGATGTCGGAGACATAGGAGGAGTTGTCCACGGTCAGGCCGAGTATGCCTGCCACAACCGGATAGTGTTCATATGTGTTCAGTGCTTTGCCCCATTCGGAAGGGAGCAGTTCCGGAAAGACAAAATAAAAAAAAAGCAGCCAGAAGAGGCCGGGGATGTTGCGACAGATTTCTACGTACAGTGTCCCGAGGATCCGCAGCGCTTTGACACTCGACACCCTCATGACCGCCAGCACCGTGCCGACAAAAAAAGATATCAGTGTAGTTGTGACGAGTAACAAAAGGGTCAGTTTGACCCCTGTTACCATCATTTCGAGGTATGGCTCTCTGAAAGGGATGCTCCAGTCAAATTCGTATGCTAATTCAAAAATGTCGCGTTCTCCTCCCTGAGATCATCTCTGACATGCAGCACATTGCTCATAAAGTCCCTGGCCCGCTGGTGCTTCGGGCTTATCAGGACTTCATGCGGGGAGCCGTCTTCCAGTATAACGCCGTTATCCATAAAGAGCACCCTGTCAGCTACTTTTTTGGCAAAGCCTATTTCATGGGATACCACAATCATTGTCATGCCTCCCTCACGTGCAAGGGAGATCATGACATCGAGCACCTCCTGAATGAGTTCAGGGTCCAGGGCTGAAGTAGGTTCATCAAAAAGCATTATCCCGGGCTCCATTGCGAGGCTTCTTGCTATGGCGATACGCTGCTGCTCTCCTCCTGAGAGCTGCGAAGGGTAGTTGCCGGCCTTATGCACTAGACCGACCCTTTCCAGAAGCGCCATCGCTTTTTTATTTGCCTGCTTTCTTGTAAGCCCTCTGACTTTCATGGGTGCAAGCATGATGTTCTGTATGGCGGTCTTGTGAGGGAAAAGATTGAACTGCTGAAAGACCATCCCGATCTCGGAGCGTACTTTTGCCAGGTTCGCCCGGGAATTGGTAACGCTCAAACCATCGATTATTATCTCACCGCGGTCTATCGCTTCCAGCCTCGGTATGACCCTGAGCAGTGTGCTCTTGCCTGCTCCGCTGGGTCCGCATACAACCACTACCTGGCCCTTTGCAATGCTCAGGTCTACATTGTTGAGGGGGATGCATTCCTCCTTGAACTTCTTATATACATTAATAAATTTAATCATTTTTCTTCCCCTTCATATCATATCTCCCCTTTTGGAAAAGGGGGGAATACATATTGAATTATCGTGATACAGTGTAGTCAAACATACTTTATGTGCAAGTTTTGTACCGGGTATAACTATTTGATAATTAAACAAAATCAGAGATAATAGAGGAGTGCTTGTGTTTAAAATCTGAACATTTGTTTATTAATTGATCATCCTGTGCGGAATGTACGCAGGAAGATACTTATATGGCAAGCTATTAGCGCAATAACGCATATTTGCATTCTTTATATTGTATATTAAATATTTAAATTTGACTTCACATTATAAATGGGAGAAAATTAAGGAAGAAGGAGAAAGAAAATGGCTAAACTTGTCTTGACATTCTTTGTTTATCTCATGTTCCTTGTCCTTTTTATTGCAGTCTTATTTGCGTGTGAAGCGGCTGTGCAGTATGTTTCAGATGTACCTTTTATCCGGAAAATCCTCTGCCGCCGTAAAGGGACCTGCTGATATCCATTGCTGTCTGTAAAGTTTTTTTCATTTTACCGGAGACATTGCCTAACACCGCACCCTGCCGGTGAGAAAATCAAGGTATTCCCTGGGAGCCTTATTGATTTCCATCCCCACATTGCAGATCGAGCTTCCAGGATGTTTTTTGCCGACCCACTTTACCCGGCATTCCAGATTGACCGTGTCGCCGGAGGGGAGCTGAAGTTTCAGGGTGACCGGCAGGCCGGATGAAAAATCACCAAACGCGTCTGACGGAGGCATTCTCATAAAGAGGCCGTCTTCAGACAGGTTCCCGATAAATCCGGTGCAGCTTACGCCATCCGAGATGACCTCTGCCTCAATGCTGACAATGTGTCTTTGAGAACGTCTTATTTCCATACAAAATCACATTTCTACCCTGCTGATGCCTAATGGCGCATTCACGCAGATGAACAGCAAAAAAAATATTATTTTTTATCGTCACTGAAAATAAACTTGCAGCATCCGAGGTCCAGCACCTGGTTATTATCCGACAAATGAGATTTCAGGTTTTCCGTTATATTGTATATCCTGTGGACCCCGTCTTTTCTCTTGCTCACCAGACCGCTCGTCTCGAGTATCTTGAGGTGCTTTGATATGTTGTATGTCTTTATCCCGAGACCGGCTGATAAATCCTGAACGGACGCTTCGCGTTTCAGGAGTTCATGGAGGATCTGGAGGCGGTTTTCATCAGCCAGGGCCTTTAGTATGGTTGTCCAGTTAAGATGAGATGCAACGTGGGATTTGTTTCCAAACGATTCCATATTTTTATAATATATGCGCTTTATCTCAGGAAAATCAAGGCATTTCTTTGGTGTGTGCAATAGAGAGACACATCAAAGCCCCGCCCCGGGCGCGCACGCAAATTATTCCGCCATTACGTTCAGGCTCGGAAATTCAGGGAAAACATCCCGTAATTCTTCATAATTGAGCTATTAAAATTTCTAATTGTGCCTATAAGTTATAGTATGTTATAATGCGACGACGAAATTCTTTTTTCTTGTTTGATCTATCTATAATTATTAAGGACAACAGATAATGATTCTATATTTATTTCTGACCGTATACTTTTTAATCCTGATTACGGTTTTTTTATACGCCTCTCACCGGTACTACATGGTCTATCTGTACTACAGGCACCAGAAAGACAGGCCGGTCCTCAGGCGGAAATTAGGCAGACTGCCGCGGGTCACCATACAGCTTCCTATTTATAATGAAATGTATGTGGCGCGCCGCCTCATTGCCGCGTCCTGCGGGGTTGATTATCCGGGGGAACTGCTTGATATTCAGGTCCTTGATGATTCTACTGATGAGACAAAAGAGATAGCAATGGATTGCGTAAGGGAATTCAGGGGAAAGGGATTTGATATCAATTATATCCGCCGTGAAAACAGGACCGGGTTTAAAGGCGGGGCATTGCAGAACGGACTGAAAACCGCAAAGGGTGACTTTGTGGCCGTTTTTGATGCGGACTTTATTCCGCAAAAAGATATCCTCCAGAAGACTATACATTATTTCGGCGATGCATCGGTCGGCATGGTACAGACACGTTGGACGTATATAAACAGAAAGTACTCTTTTCTGACAAAGATACAGGCTATCATGCTTGACGGTCACTTTGTGATCGAGCATACCGCGCGGAACTGGTCCGGACGGTTTTTTAATTTTAACGGCACAGCAGGGGTCTGGCGAAAAAATGCG
The DNA here is from genome assembly GCA_024277515.1 of Nitrospirota bacterium. GTDB lineage: Bacteria > Nitrospirota > Thermodesulfovibrionia > UBA6902 > UBA6902 > JAJRVB01. The sequence goes on from JAJRVB010000069.1 coordinate 4,763, forward strand.
ATCTTCAGTGCCGGCGGATGGCAGAATGATACCCTTACCGAGGACCTTGATCTGAGTTACCGCGCACAGCTCAGGGGATGGAAATTCATATATCTGAAAGATGAACTGTCACCCTCTGAAATCCCGGTCGAGATTAATGGATTCAAGAGCCAGCAGCACCGGTGGGCAAAGGGGTCGATCCAGACGGCCAAGAAACTGCTGCCCCAGCTTTTGAAGAGCGATCTGCCGCTAAAAGTAAAAGTGGAGGCATTCTTTCACCTGACAAATAATATTTCATACCTGCTGATGCTGGTGCTGTCCGTGCTTATCTACCCGTCAATGGTGGCAAGGATCAATGTCGGATGGTTCCAGCTGATCGTGACCGATGTGCCGTTTCTCCTCCTTGCCACGGTCGGCATTTCTTTTTTTTATATCTGTTCGCAGAAGGAGGCATATAAGGACTGGAAATCAAGGCTCATATATCTGCCCATGCTCATGTCACTCGGCATCGGGCTCTCGGTCAATAACTCAAAGGCGGTGCTCGGGGCGATTTTCAATAAAGAGACGGAATTTAAACGTACGCCCAAGTACAGTATTGAAAAGAAAAAAGACAGGTGGATCGGGAAGAAATACCGGGGGGAAATAAACGCACTGGTGCTTATGGAACTATTTCTTGGAATATATTTCAGTTTTAATATCTACTTTGCATTCATTAATAAAATTTACATATCGATCCCCTTTCTGATGATGTTTCAGGTGGGGTATTTTTACGTTGCGTTTTTATCGATTTTCCAGGTAGTGCTGGGCGGTCTCGGATCAAACCGGCTGGTGCGCCACCTGTTTTCAAAAAAAAATACGGAAGATGTTATTGCTGCCTGAGGGCGCATATATGTTTTGCTGTAACAGGTATATTATTAAATAATAAATCTTAATCAAAGGAGCGTGGGAGATGAGAAGAAAAATGATGTTGATGTCTTTACTGTTTGCAGGGTGTGTTTTTATTTCCGGTAATGCATTTGCAGCATGGACACAGGCCAAGGGGCACTCTTATAATCAGCTGACTTTGAGCCACTATAAGACTACCTCGAAATATACGACCATAGAGAAGGATGTCAATGATAATGTTCTGACCGTAAATGCCAAACCATATAAAACCTCTGAAGAGGAATTTACTTCCACCAAGGTATCATACTACCTGGAGTATGGACTTAAAGATGAACTCACAATTATTTTTTCAGGCGGATGGGACTGGGTGAAGTCCAATGACATTGACAGGTATGGAGACGATGAATATGTGAGCGGGATCGGTGATATTATTCTCGGCCTGAGACAGAAATTAAGTGACAATATAGGCGGCGGTGTATTAATGTCTCTTGAAGGGGACATAAAGATTCCCGAGTTATATAAGTATGAAAACCCTGTAACGCATCAGAACCTGGGAGACGGTCAGTACGATTACAGATTGAAATTAAAGTTCGGCAGGGGATTCAGCTGGGGGTATTCAGTGATTGACGTCGGCTATAAGTACAGGGATTATAATAAGCAGCTTGAAGATGATGGTCTGTTTTTCAAGCCTTCAGACCAGTACTTTATTTCACTCAGCGGCGGATATAATGCCGCTACCTGGCTGTCAATCAGGGGAAAGCTTGAGTGGTCGGGCGCTATAGGTAATGCGAGTGTTTCAGATGGGTACATAACGTATGCCGCCTGTTGCGGTGTGGACAAGGGATATGAAAGATCGGTCCTTATTCTGGACACATTGGGCCTTGAACAGGACCACTTGAGTGCCGGACTTGCCCTCGCATTTACTGTTGCCAAAAATACGCAGGTAGTACTTTCATATGACACGACCCTGTCCGGATTTGATCCGGTTAAGACGGCCAATGCCTCGCATGGTGAAACCTGGAGTCTGGCCCTGGCGTACATGCATTAATCTGTAAACAGTTTTTGAAAGTCAATAAATTAAAGGTGCTTTCTGTTGAACATATTCATGATGATTCAATGAGAAAGCACCTTTTCTCCATTTTGTCATTATGGGTCTAAAAAAAAAGATTTCTTCCTGCTGATATCAGCTTCCCTCCTGATAGTATTATCCCTTTACGTCTTCAATAACAGACATACCATGAAGGCCCTGCTCTATCAGACGCTCGGTGACCAGGAGAATGCCATTGCGGAATTTTCAGCAGCAGTCCGGGATGATCCGGAAAATGCGTATGCGTACTATCAGCTTGGATTGATGTACAAGGAAAGGGGAGAGTTCGGCAATGCGGAAGACGTATACCGGAAACTTCTCGCTATCTTCCCTGATCATCCCCATGCAAACTATGATCTTGGATATGTATACAGGGAGACAAAAGAATATGATAAGGCTATGGCGCAGTACCGGAAGGCCCTGAAGAAAGACCCGGACAATGCATATGTTCATTATGACCTTGGTTTTATTTACAAGGAGAAGGGCATGTACGAAAAGGCATTGTCAGAATACCGGAAGGTCCTCGAAATTGATCCGGCCCATCGGTTTGCATTGTGGGACATTGGTGTTGTGTATGAAAAAATGGGGATGAAGGAGAAGGCGGAAGATCAGTTCAGGCGCTATCATGAAATGACGGACTGCAGTATAAGAAGATTCTGGAACTGTGTGGATTAAACCGAAAAATGCAGATATTGCTCAACAAATAATTAACTCGATAATTTATTGATATAAAGTGCATAATGCTTTGAATAATAATCTGCACTCTAAGATTGGTTAATAATGCATCTAATGTATCGAAAATAATTTGGTTTCACAACACCTACATTTTTCTAAAGTACTTTTGGTTAATTGGAAATTACGGCATATATATCAATAAATCTTCTGCTTTTTTCTGCCTGGAATATTTTCCTTTTTCGAAAGAAAAATTGCCTGAGCTTTGCGGACAGGCTGATAGGGACATTTATTGCCGGATTGACTCAGATTATAGCAACCGAGATGCTGCTCGGAGTCGTGTTCAGAAAGCTCTATCCTCTTCCTCTGTTTATAATTAATGCCCTTATATCTACTGGAATTATTGTTGTTGTGCTGCTGTCCGGAGGATGCAGGGGTATCATTGACGAGATGCGGGACGAGGCGCTCCGGGTGTTCCGTATTATCAGGGAAGACATAATCCTGCTCTGTCTGTTCGGGCTCTTTTGTCTTTCTGTTTTGTGGCTCGTTTTTACAGGATATCTCTTCCCCTCATATTCCTGGGACGCGCTGTATTATCACCTGCCGATTGTGGGACAGATCATACAGAGCGGCACGATTCAGGAAAACCCGACCCCGTCATTTATCCAGCAGTACATGAACATTTTTTCGAAGAACGTAAACCTCTTTTTCGTCTGGAATGTTATTTTTCTGAAGAGTGAGGTCATTGTGGACCTGAGCCAGCTCTTTTTCACGCTTGCGGGTGTGCTGGCCATTTACAGCATGGCGCTGAAACAGAAAATAAGAGAGAAATACGCTGTCTATGCGGCGCTCCTCTTTTTCTTTACGCCCGTGCTGATTCTTCAGTCAACCACAAATTATGTTGATGCCGCGGTTTCGATGTTATTTCTTGTTGCCCTGAACTTTGGTGTGAACAATATTATAGCGCATGGTCCGGCTGCGGATCACACAGTAGATCCAGGGGCAGGGAATAGGGTTTCGATGCTTTTCTCAGGGCTGGCCGCGGGCATCCTGCTCGGCTCAAAGCCGACTGGGCCGTTATTCATTTTCGTGCTGGCCGGTGTAATGCTGACTTGTGAAGTCATAAAGCATATTAAACCGCAAGGCAGTACAGGATACGGACTGAAACACGGTCTGAAGACCTTTCTGGTCTGTTTCATGTTGCCTGTTTTTTTGATTGGCGGATACTGGTATATGCGAAACTGGGTCTTCTATGGCAACCCCGTATATTACATGGATATTTCAGTTTTCAATGTCCCGCTGTTCAAGGGGCTTGAAAGGACCTGGGTAGAGCCTGCCCCTCCCATTATTGAAAACCTGAACTATCTGACGCGGCTGTTTTATGTCTGGCTGGAGCGTGTCAGCTATTACATGTATGACTCACGGCTAAGCGGGTTCGGCCCGATATGGTTTATCCTTTTTTTGCCTTCCATCCTGTTTTCTCTGACTTATGCGATCAGAAAGAAAAAATACGGCATACTTTTTGTCGGTGCGGTCTGTCTGGTCACGTTTCTTGTTCATCCGAGAAACTGGACCCCAAGGTATGTTATTTTTATCGTAGGTCTGGGCGCCCTTTCTTTCGCCCTGCTCATGGATTACTTTCACAAACGGGAAAAGATCATCGGTTCAATGGCCCTGCTGCTTGCGGTATATATATTTTTGACCGCAAATTCACCCTGCATCATGCCGCGGCATATACAGGAGTTTCTGCATCTCTCTCCGGCTGAACGTACGCTTTCCCGCCTTAAGCCCTTTAATATAGACACGAAGGTCCGGAATGAGTACGGCTACTGGATCTGGATTGACAACAATGTCACGGCTGGCGACACACTCGCATATACGTTTGAGAGTTTTGACCTGGATACGTCAAGGCCATTCTTTACGAGACCTCTCTGGAACCGGGGTTTTTCAAACAGGGTTGTATACGTTAAATCCGGGACGTATAAGGAATGGCTGCGGATACTGAAAGACAGCCGTGCAACCTACATATTAATGAAAAAGAACTCACCCGAAGACAGGTGGGTCGAAAATGAACGGAAGATTTTTTATTCTCTCAGCTGGATGGGAAATATCAGAGAGAAGTTCCGGGTTGTATATGATGATAAATACTATAAAATTGTGGAATACATAGAAGGCGTAAGGACTAAGGCGGCAGGATGAAGGCGGAGACAAAACAGGATGTTTTTTTTGTGATATTTTTATGCATTGTGCTGACGCTGGCCGTAATGTATTTCTCTGTGCCCGAGAGAAATGACTTTTTTGAATATCAGCTTGACTGGTGGGGGGAGTTCTTGAGGGTCCTGCGGTCAGGCATAAAGGAGATTTGGTGATATAATGAAGTTATAAGGGTTAAACGTACAAAAAACATTTGGCCGCAGATAAGCGCGGATAAATACTGATATAACAGAACAATATGAAAAATCGATGTTAATCTGTGCAAATCAGTGGCTGATAGCCGTTTTCAGGTTAAATGGAATATTACATAGATATTCCAAATATGACCATTAGATGATTGACTTTCAGAGATGGTTGATTAATAATTAATAGGTCATGGAGTCTAAAAGAGGATATACGTAAAATGACAAACAGAAGGGCATTATTTATAGTTCCCCCGACAGGTCTTTTTTACAGGGATGACCGGTGCCAGGTATCTCTGAAAGGGGTGTCAAATTCCCCCCGCCCGCCTCTGGACCTGGCTTACATGTCTGCAATTCTTGAGGAAAACGGCTTTGAATGCAGGATGCAGGACTATCCGGTTGAAGAAGGCACATGGCTGGACGTTGAAAAAGACCTGAAGGACTTTGCTCCTGCCATCCTCGTTATCTATACAACGATCACATCTGTCAGGGAGGACCTGAAGGCATGCAGGATTGCAAAGGAGATCAATCCGGATATCATCACTGTAGCAAAAGGAGGGGACACCACCATCCGTCCTGAAGAGCGGCTTGAGATGTGCGGGGACCTGGATATCACGGTAATAGGTGAGCCGGAACTGACCATGCTCGAAATAGCCCAGGGAAGGGACCTCCGGGAGATAAAAGGTATCTGTTACCGGGAAAATGGTGAAATTGTGAAGACCCCGAGGAGACCCTTTATCGACGACCTTGACATACTGCCCTTTCCATCGAGGCATCTTCTGGATCAGGGCCGGTATGTTCGGCCGGATACAGGGGAAGTCCTCACTACGATTCAGTCGGGCCGGGGGTGTCCGGCCAAATGCATTTACTGTCTCAGCAGGGTTGTCGCAGGCGCTGAGCTAAGGCTTCGTTCTCCAAAAAATGTTGTTGATGAGCTTGAGCAGTGTGTAAGGGAATACGGTATCAGAAACTTTTTCTTCAGGGCCGATACTTTCACATGGGACAAGGAATGGGTCATCAGCGTATGCAAAGAAATTATTGAGAGGAAACTTGATATAGAGTGGGTGGCAAACAGCAGGGCAAGCACTGTGGATGATGAGAGGCTGAGCTGGATGAAGAAGGCCGGCTGCTGGCTTGTCTCTTTCGGGGTTGAGAGCGGAAACCAGCATATACTCGACATGACTCAGAAAGGGATAACCCTTGAACAGTCAAGAGAGGCGCTTCGGCTCGCAAAGAAACACAAGCTTAAGACCTTTGTGACTTTTCTGATCGGCATGCCCTGGGACACGAGAGAAACAATCATGCAGACATTTGATTTCGCGCGGGAGATTGACAGTGATTTTTTTGAGGTCATACTGCCGTTTCCCTTTCCCGGAACGAAATATTATGAAATAGCAAAAAGAGACGGCCTCATACTTGATGGTGTGTATGACACGATGTATGACCATTTCAATTCATTTGTCAGGACCTACCACCTGTCAGCGGATGAACTGACCGAGCTCAAAAAGAAGTCCTTCTGGTATCTGTATGCAAGACCGAAATATGTTAAAAAAATATTGTCCCAATGCAGCTCGCCGAAGGCGTTCATGAATTTCCTCTCATTTGGCGTAAGCAAGATGAAGGCGCATTTTGCGTCTTCCCACTCCTGAGCATACCATATGCTCTCAGACAAGAAGATAGCCGTAATCATACCTGTCCTCAATGAAGAGCGGACCCTGCCGCTTGTGCTGAAAGATATCCCGCGAGACCTGGTTGATGAAGTGGTTGTCATAGACAACGGGAGTAGTGACAGGAC
>JAJRVB010000070.1 GCA_024277515.1 Nitrospirota bacterium
AACGATTCAGTTACGGGTAATAATAGCAGGCAACAAAAGATAAAATATTAAAAATAAAAAATCAAAATTATGGAAGGGTTTTTATCATATAAATAATTCTCCTTAATTTTGATCTTTGGTATTTGATTTTTACATTTCCATGCCCGGATGATACCTGTAACTGAATCGTTACGCCCGGAACGAAAAATAAATTGACATCAGTTTCAATATATTTGATAATGTAGTTGTGGCGAGTAAATACACATTCAGAAAAGTCAAGTTTATTCGGATCAGACACGCGGCACCAACACACTTGTAATCATTTCTAAATAATGCAGAAAAGACATATTGTGTGCTGATATTATGGCTGATGTTATGAATGATGACAACTCACATTGCATACTTGTAGTAGATGATGACCGGTATGTGCTTGAATCCGTGTCCAATATGCTCAGGGAGTACGGTTTCCCCGTTATCTCCTGTCAAAGCGGCGAAGATGCCGTAGAGCAGCTTTTTAAAAATGATGCGCGGCTGATATTAACGGACATCAAAATGCCCGGCATCTCGGGCATCGAACTCCTCGAAAAAATCCACGCGGTTTATCCCAAGATGCCTGTCATTCTCATGACCGGATATGCTGAGCTCGATATCGCCATATCAGCGATAAAGAAAGGGGCCTTTGACTTTATCACAAAACCGTATAACCCTTAATATCTTGTCCATACCATAGAGAAAGCAAACCGCTATACCGAGCTTCTTCAGGTAGAGGAGGATTACAAATACAGGCTTGAGGATACTGTTCGAAAGCAGACGCGCAAGATATTCAGCCTGAGCAGGGAGGTCATACAGCGCTTAACTTCAGTTGCCGAATTCAGGGATGCCGAGACGGGCGCCCATATTTCAAGGATAGGACTTTACGCAAACAAGATTGCCGAGGGCCTTAATATGCCTCTCGACTTTATAGATGGAATAACCTACGCAAGTTCACTCCACGATATCGGGAAGATCGGAATTGCGGACAATATTCTCTTGAAACCGGGGAAATTTACTCCTGAAGAATTCGAGATTATGAAGGCCCACACTACCATTGGCGCGAATATACTGGCCGACTCATCTCATGCAACGATTCAGCTCGGGGCATCTGTTGCCTTGAATCATCACGAGAGATGGGACGGCACAGGATACCCGAACGGGAAAAAAGGGGAAGACATCCCGATTGAAGGGAGAATAGTAATCATTTGTGACCAGTATGATGCCTTAATGAGCAATAGGCCGTATAAAGACTCCATCGAGCATGAGAAGGCCGTAAAAATAATCACAGAGGGAGACGGAAGGACCATGCCTGAACATTTTGATCCGGAGGTCCTCAGGGTCTTCAAAAAGCTCTCCCCTACGTTCAAGGAAATATTTGACGCGAATCAGGACTGACCGTCATGCCTGTTCAATTTAATCTTCAATTGTTTGACTCCTCGACACCTTTATTTTTGTTTATATATTGATCCATGACGATACGGGACCATGTCTCCATCATTGGATAATATTCTTTTAAATCACTCCCGGATACCCATTGGGCGGTCATCTTCTCTGTCTCAAGGACGCGGCAATCCTGGGTCAGAAGATCGAGGATATACAGCAGTCCAAGATGGACCCTGCTGACGCTGTTACTTTCGTCATTGATTATCCCGACAAAATTCAGTGCATCAATCTCCCCTACCAGGACCTCTTCATTCAATTCCCTGTACAGGCCGTTTACTATTATATTTGAATGGTCCGCCACGGGCTCCGGATTGATGTGGCCGCCTATTCCGAGTGAGTATTTGTTATGCAGCCTTTTTTCCGTCTGTCTGTTTAATCTCTTCAGCAGGAGGAAGTTTTTTTTGCTGCGAATTACTACATACGGGATTACCTGCTTGTGTTCAAAGTTATATTCAGCATCGTTTCTCGGCATAAACATCTGATTATTCAATATTTTTTCGAATATCTGCTCTTTCCTGTCTGTAATCAGGCAGCCCGATCTATCCTTGATAGTGGCCTGTAACAGGCTGTTTTGAACGATTAAAACACTTTCAGTCATCTGAAGACTTCTCCTTTGTAAAAAAATCCGGATAGTTGTCCATGCATGGCAGGAGGTGTGATCCCATGACATTCTCCCTGATTCTTAACAACAAATCAGGTTTTCAGAGGGTAACATAAAGCCCGGTGCATTTACAACAGTCCGGGCCGGGCGGTACCGAATGCATGTGCCCCGGCTTTTATGCATTTTTTTAGTGACAAATGGCATAAATAGCTGTACAATTATCATACAATAAAAAAAGCCGGACAGTTTATACAACAGGAGCAATTATGGATGACCCTGACGACCCCGTGGTAGCGGAAAAAGATGTACCTTCATTCAACATTATAGAACAAAAAATTAAAGAGATTGACAATACGATCATTATATACCGTGTATATTATTTCTTTAATACGCGCATCTTCAGGTTTCAGCTGATAAAGAAGAACAAGATGTGCATTATAGAATTCCCCCGGGCCCTTCTGGAGGGCCTTGGCAGGGACGGGACATCAGCCAAACACGAATTGTCAAAAATGCTGGATCTGAATATTGAAAATCCCGAGTGCTGGCATGATTTTGAGGGATAGCGGGTACCGGTCCCTTCAAAGATTTCAACGTGGTATAATATATCTTTGATTTCAAATCTGAAATCTGAAATTGCACATTAAAAACAGGAGCGCTTTCATGCCGAAAACAAAATGCGGGACACCCGTATACCCTGTCTTGCTGGCCGGCGGAACAGGATCACGATTATGGCCGATATCAAGGGAGCTGTATCCTAAACAGCTGGTTAACTTTACCGGGGCTGATTCTCTGGTCCAGGGCACGATCAAGCGGCTGCTGCCTGAACTTGAAGCTGAAAAATTGCGCATTGTCTGCGGGGAAGAGCATTATTTCGAAATCGCGAGACACCTTGAAGAGATTGATGTTTCAGCAGAAGGCAGGATCATTACCGAACCCTGCGGCCGCAATACCGCACCCGCAATCCTGCTCGCGGTATTAAACATACTCAAAAAGGAAAAAGATGCCGTATTACTCGTCTTCCCTTCTGACCATGTAATTAAAGATATAGACGGATTTCGCGACAGCCTCAACAAGGCCATAGAACTGGCAAAGAAAAATCATATCGTCACGTTCGGGATAAAACCCTCTGCACCGGAAACAGGCTATGGTTATATCGAAGGGGCCGGTAAGTTAACCGGCGGCGCGCTCCAAATAAAAAGATTTGTGGAAAAGCCGGATGAGAAGACAGCCCGCAAATATCTAAAGGCAGGCAACTTCTTCTGGAACAGCGGGATGTTTGCCTTCAGGGCCTCTGTCATAATCAGGGAATTCATGACCCACGAACCCGCGCTTTTAAAGAGCATGCGCGCTATGGTTTCGAAAGGCAGCGTTGTGCCAAAAGACAGGTATTGCACATTACGAAACGTTTCCTTTGACTATGCGATCATGGAAAAGACCAAAAAGGGAGTGGTCCTCCCGTCGGACTTTGGATGGAGCGACATCGGTTCATGGAAATCTTTGTATGACTTTCTGCCCAAGGGAGATAACAACAATGTTGTGGAGGGGGACGTCATCCTGAAAGAAACGAAAAACTGCTTTATCAGGGGAGACAGCAGGCTTATCGTGGCCAATGACCTCGAAAACATAGTCGTCGTGGAAACACCGGATACGGTCTTCGTGTCTGATCTCTCAACAAGCAAAAATGTGAAGTCTATCGTAACCGAACTGAAAGAACAGGGCCGCAAGGAATACGAGTCACACCTGACCGTGTACCGCCCGTGGGGCACCTATACGATTCTTGAAGAAAACAGCAACACCAAGATGAAGCGGATAGTAGTATACCCCGGCGCCAAATTATCCATGCAGATGCATCACCACAGGAATGAACACTGGATCGTGGTGCACGGCACGGCAAAAATAGTAAACGGCGACCAGATAATATATCTTGAAGAAAACCAGTCTACTTATGTGCCAAAAACAACCCGTCACCGCCTCGAAAACCCCGGCAAGGTTCCTCTTCACATAATCGAGATACAGATAGGCCCTTATCTTGAAGAGGATGACATTGTGCGTTTTGATGATGATTTCGGGAGGGAATAGCAGGGGCGTACCGCAATACATCCTTATTATTCAGGCACGATCCTTAAGAATCGTCTCTTGCCGACTTTAATGAGATACTCACCCGGAGTGAGTTTTTTATTCGGGTCCGTCCACTTTTCCCCTTCCACGCTCACGCCGCCCTGCTTTATGAGCCTCATCGCTTCACCGCTGCTTTTGGCGAGCCCGGATTGTTTCATGATGCCGGGAAGCCATATCTCTTCATTATCCGTCAACCTGAATACCGGGACATCATCCGGAAGGCCTTTTCCCCTGAATATGTTTTCGAATTCCTCCTGCGCCTTCAGAGCGGTTTCCCTGTCGTAATAACGTTCGACAATTTCTCGGGCAAGGGCCTTTTTGCTTTCCATCGGGTGAACTGTTCCGTTTTTCATTCCATCTTTCAGGGCGTCCAGTTCATCTATGGAAATATGACTGAGCAGCTCATAGTACCTGAGCATGAGTTCATCGCTTATGGACATTATCCTGCCGAATATCTCCTTTGGTGAGTCGGTGATGCCGATGTAATTGCCGAGGCTCTTGCTCATCTTGTTCACACCGTCCAGCCCTTCGAGAAGCGGCATCATCAGGACAACCTGCTGCGGCTGGCCGTGTTCCTTCTGAAGCTCCCTGCCCACAAGG
>JAJRVB010000071.1 GCA_024277515.1 Nitrospirota bacterium
ACCCGCCGAGCTCCTGGACGACACAACCTATATTGTTTGTTTGCAGGATGTCATGAAATATAGAATAGTAATTCGTTGCCTTTGATATCAAGTCGTTTTTGTGCCTGCTGGATGTATGCATCTCATGAAAGATAAGGTGTTCAATGTTGACCCCTAACTTCTTTTCTATCTCCCTGACCTCTTTTGTTTTATGTTTCCCGTCTCTTTTTATTGACCGTTTTATCTTATGAAGACTGAAGCAGGGAATATCTTCCTTGTCGAGAATATCGTCGCCTGCTTCATGAAAGGTCAGAAAGGCGATATTCAGCCCCGCTTCCTCTTGAAGCCTCCTGGCTATGGGGACAAAAAAGAGCACTTCCTGAACAGCCATTATGGCAAAAAGTATGTCGATTTTGTCTCTAATCATATGTATCAGTTCTCATTAACACGATTATTGCTATATTCTGACGGATTAACAAAAAATATTAATAACAGGAAGAAATAAGTTAGAAAATTATGAGGATAAATCGTAAGGAAATAGGACAGATTAAACTGAATTATGGTTGAAGTGAACAGGAAAGCGGCAATCCCCATAGACAAACCTGCCATTTCTCTGTTACCGGATTTGATAAATAGGATGTATTTTCTTAAGCCTATAAAAACCCCGCTGCTTAGAAGAATAAAAAGCAAAGCAGCAACAATTATACCATCATTTTTTATAAAGTAGAAATATACATTATCGTACTCAAAATGATTTTTTAACGAAAAGTCTCCTAAAAGGATATCTTTTATAGGCGCGGTCTCCAGGTATGTAACTATTTCATTGAAATACGCTATCCTTGCTGCAACACTGGTATGTTCAAATGGGAAATAATACGTATTATCGGGAGAAGGCACGTATGGCTTTTTGAGAAACTCCCAGGATGAAAGTAAGGACATATCAGGAGTCACTAAAACCGTATCAGCATTCTCTAATGTTTTAGGTATCTCCTCATAAAGTAGTTTCCCGCTCGCTTTTTTGTATGTACTAATAGAAATTGTTCCCTTATAAATATACTTATCAAATAATCCAAGACTGTAAAACAATAAACTTGAGATAATTAAAAAGGCGCCTACTTTTGACAAGGTATTAAAAGCAGGCCTTATAGCAATAAATAAAAAAATCATTCCAACTAACATACTTAAGAGGGCGGCAAAAGATGTTGTAGTTAAAATGCTGCCGTAGAATATGCATAGCCCTATATACCAGAATGACGAGAGACCTTTTTCAACAAGGATACGAGATAATAATATCAGGAATAACATTACTGCGAAAGTACCGAAACATATCGGGGACTGAAACGTAGATAATACGGCATTTTCCCAGGTAAAACTCGGAACAAATAGATAAGTTATGTATCCGAAAATACAAACCCAAAGCCCTATCATCATTATCCAGTTTACTTGATCGAAAATATCCTGTTTCTTTTTAATAATCAGCGGGAAAAGAAACGGCAGGAAGATATACTGAACATTTTTTATATCCCTCTGCAGAACATCTATGGGGTTTTTGTGAAAAAGGTGCATTAAAGCGACGACAAACAAAACCAGATGGGTGATAACAAAAAAAGTTGTCATGGTATTAAAATTATCCCAACCCCGATATGTGCTTTCAATATGAAGTTTTCTATTACGATATAAAACATAAAGTCCAAGAAAAACCACAATAGCCCAAGGTATATCTTTAAATATGGAAAAATACAGGGGCATTGAAGGCGCTTGACCGCCACGATCCCAGGGGAAGAAGTATCTGTAGCCGTTATAAAAAATAGCAAACAGCACAAATGCCTTAAATAATGTCTTGAATTCGATTTTGGGAATATGCATATTGGTTTATTTATTCAGAAATCCCCCAAAATCATTCCTGTCAATCAAAAATTTGAAACTGATTATAGCATAAGCAGTTAGTCCGATAATACCGCTCAGGTATGTCGGGATGAAATATATAAAACATATCATAGTAATTAAAGCAGGCGCAGGTTTAAAGAATACATTATTGAAAAAAGTCCCGGGCTTGATCTCAAAGCATTTAATCATTGAAGGCAGATATGTGAACAGTAATATAAAAGAGCCGATAACCGTACCGATAACAACGCCTGGGGCCCCTATTTTTTTAACCAGGTAGATACTCAAGACAAGATTGACGGCGGTGGCTGCTGCATTGAATTTGACAAGTGTCCTGACTCTGTTTATTCCGACCATCATCTCGGTGCCGCTTGTAATAAATAACATTGCAATCAGTGAAAAAATAAATAATTTGCCGAGAATCACGGATGTTTCAAAGCCCCCTCCGACCCAGAGCCGTATTATTAAGTTCATGTAAAAATAAAAAATTACCAGCATCGGAGCCACAAGCACTACCGAGTATTTAGTTGCCTTTTCAAAAAGCATTGCCAGCCGTTTTCTGTCAGTTACAGCATTGAGCTCAGATGTCACAGGCACAAGAGTTGAGGATATAAGCGACAGTCCGTATCTCAAAATCTCGTAGATCTTGAACGCAATGTTATAGTATGTGAGGTTTGCCGGCGGCAGGAATATGCCTAATACGATCACATCTATTCTGTACGAGAGAAACGCAAATACCTTGGCCGTGAAAATCCATATACTGAAGCCGAAGAGCTGCCTGAATGACTCTTTGCTGATCAGGGTTATGGAGATTCTGATGCCGGGATTCTGCATAATCACTTTGAAGTAGACGATAACCAGGTTCAGCAGGCCCGCGGCAAGATAAGCCGCGCCTATTCCCGCCAGTCCGTATCCCATATACACGGACACAAAGACAAATACAGCCCTGAGAAGCCACTTGATCAGCTCCATGCTCCTGGCCAGTGCGTACTGCTGAAATCCCTCGGCTACCCGTATAAGGCTGACAGACCAGAACTCCGCAATGGAAAGCAATATCAGCGCCCTGATCATGTTCCTTGTATTGTGGACAAGCCCGGAAGGAATGGTAAATATTTTTTCGAGGAAGACTTCATTTACAAGCGAAAGCACAGAGCACATTACGAGTCCGAGTAGTGTGGAAATGGCCAGGTTTGTGTTTATTATCTGCAGGAGTCTTTTCCAGTCGCCTTTGGCATTATACTCTGCAATATACTTGGTAACAGACAGGCCGAACCCTGCTTCGAGGATGTTCGTGTTGGCAACCAGGGCAAGGGCAAGTACGACCACCCCGTAAGCATCTTTGCCAAGGGTCTTTATCAGATATGTGATAATGAATATCTGGAGGGCAAAGGATAAAAGCTTCCCCCCTGAATTTACAGCGGTATTAAGAAATATTTTCTTTCTTAACATAATGGATTTTCTTGAAAGGTATCAGGTCTTATGATTTTGTCCATCACGCAGCAGCATCTCTGCAATCCTGAAGTCAAGCTGTTCATCAATATCTATTGACCTTTCACGGGGCATAAGATAAATGCGCGTCTTCTCCAGGAAGAGCCCTTTTTTCGTTCTGAGCGTTTCTTTCCACCAGGCATATATGGAAGAATTCATGTCAAAGACCTCGGGTGAGGACTGCCTTGTAACAAAACTCCCGCCTTTGACAAGTCTGACTTTATTATCACTGCCGACCTCAACCATATTGAAATAGGGGTTCCTGCAGGCTTTGGTAACCGAAAAAACATTATCTGCGTTTTTCTCTACCAGAAGCTCGATGCAGTTGTCTATGTCTTCCGTGTTTCTCAGCGGAGTCGTTACATGAAGGAGTACGAGTATATCAAACTTGAAGGCCGCCTCATCTTCCATCCACTTCATAGCATGAAGGAGTACATCTATCATACCGCTTTTGTCCTGAGCAAGCTCCCCCGGTCTTTTGAACGGCACCTCCGCATCATAATTTTTCGAGACCCAGGCTATCTGCTCATCTTCCGTAGATATTATTACGCGGTCTATATATTTTGATTTTTTTGCCTGTTCGATCGTGTATGCGATCAGGGGTTTCCCCATGAGCTGTTTAATGTTCTTTCCGGGCAGACCCGTTGAGCCGCCCCTGGCAGGTATCACACATAAAATTACATTATCTTTATACATGCGTATCTCCGGAAGGGTAATAAGTTATGCGTCTGTTCATTATGTAACAGAATGGGAACAGGATTTTCCTTCCGGGCCGTCCTCTATGAGCTTTAAAACCGCTATCCCGTCCTCAATGGTGACAGCTGGTTTCATATCCTTATCAATTACATCCATAAAATGTGCCAGCTCGTCCCTGTACGTTTTATTAAGGTCGAACAGGTCTTTGTCATCCATGGCAATTTCGATGTTCTCTGCAGAGAGCCTTAGTTCCTGCCTGATAAGGTCGCAATAAAGAGAGCCCCTGTTGCCCTCGATCCTTATATTGCGTTTTGCATCTTTTTGGAGACAGTCCATATGGACATTGCAGATGAAATTACTTTTGTAAATATACAGGCCTTCGAATATGTCTTCTGCATTCATTTCAAGGTCACCCACCCTGGACCGGATGACTTTCCAGTTTAGCGGGTCACCGAAAAGATGCCGCATATAGTCTAACTCGTGAGACAGATCCAGGGCAACGCCCCCACCTCTGTCCGAATTGACACTGTATGAATCCCTGTAATCCGTGCCTTTCCGCCAGAAAGGGAGGTGCTGTCCAACCTCTATTTTTGCAAAATACAGGGACCCGAGCATTTCTTTTGAAAGTTGATTCTTTATATAGTTCATTATACCGAGGAACCTCAGGTTGTACCCGAGAAGTATCTTAAGTCCGTTTTCATGAGCTTTTTCCTGCAATACATAAACCTTGCCGAGATTGTGGGAGAGGGGTTTTTCGATAAACAGGTGCATTCCCATGTCCGCGAGCTGAAGGGCGGTATCAATGTGTTTACCGGTATCGTTGGAAATGATAGCAAAGTCTGCCTTGACACTGTCGAGAGAACTGACCGTACTCGTCTTTCCCTTGTCGTCGAGACCGTCAAGACAACCCCTGTTTTGAGTGTAAAGTATTATGCTTTCTACTCTGTCCGACTCAATGAGGTTTGATATATGTCTGCGGCCGATGGACCCGCACCCGACTACAAGCGCTTTCATTGAACAACCCTGTCCGCCTTTACCATGCAGTCCATCCGCCATCGACCATGAGATTTTCCCCAGTTACGTATGAGGAGGCATCAGAGGCGAGATAGATCGCGGCCCCTACCACTTCATGCGGTTTGCCCATCCGGCCAAGGGGTGTTTTCTGTGAGTACCTTTCCACAAAAGGCCCGCGCTGTCCGTTGTATATGCCGCCGGGTGAAATTGAGTTGGCCCTGACATTATGCATGCCGTAATATGTGGCTATATATCTTGTCAGTGCTATCACCCCGCCCTTAATGGCTGCGTATGCAGCAGGCATGGTCATTTCAGTGCCGTTATAAACAGAAAAGTCGGGCGCGGTGACCCCATATATTGAAGCAAGATTGATCAAAACACCGCCTCTCTGTTTTTTCATCTGCTCAGCCGCTGTACGACAGCAGATGAAAAAACCTCCGAGGTGGCTGTCCAGATTTGTTTTCCATGAATCGAGTTTTATGTCCTCAAACTTTGTGCCCCAGTCCCCGGTTCGAGGATAAGCACAGTTAACCAGGATGTCCAGCCGTCCTTTTGCCTGTATCACATCGGAGATTCCATTATTTACACTGTCTTCTGATGCTACGTCGAGATAAAGGAAGTTTATTTTATCACTAAGAATATCTTCTGTCTTTCCCCTGTCGATGTCAGCCGCATAGACCTCGGCCCCGAACTCGTGAAGACCCCGGGCGATCTCTCTGCCGATCAGGCCGGTGCCTCCCGTAACAATGGCGACTTTATTTTCGCAGGAAAAAACCCCTTTATAATCCATCCGAGTACTCCTCTATTTTTTTAAGGCTCCGTCTGTATTCGTCCCACTGGCCCAGGTCGAGCCAGCCGCCCCAATGGGGGTATACTCCCACCCTTTCATTGTGTTCAGCCTTTACTTTCTCTATAAACTTGTCCATATCAAGGTGTTCGCCGTCGGCTATATAATCCAGAAGAGAGGGCTCGAAAATATAGGTCCCGGTATTTATGAACAGGTCGATCTTGGGCTTTTCGTCTATCTCAAGGAGGAGTCCGTTGTTCATGCTGAGTACGCCGTAAGGCACCTCGATCTCCTTATGAGAGCCTATTATTGTCAGGAGATTATTATGCTCCCTGTGCCAGTTGAAAAAATCAGGGAACTCGCCTTCAAGCATCGTGTCGCAGTTTGTCATTATAAAGGTGCTGTCTATTTTATTCCTGAGCAGTGACAGCCCCCCTACTGTTCCGCAGTAGTCCTCTTCATCGATGAACTCTATATCATAGGGCAGTTTACTATCGCTGAAGTATGTCTTTATCATTTCTTTTTTGTAATTTAGTATTAAAATGAATCTGGAAAACCCGTTAACATGGAAGCGGTCCATTATATGTTCTATAATTGGTTTATCCTTAAGGGGCACAAGCGGTTTCGGGAGAATCTTTGTAAACGGGTCCAGCCTTGTTCCCTTGCCCCCGGCCATTATGACCACAATATGTTTCGAAGTGTCCCCTGTCTTCCGCTGGTGGCCCGTCTCAAGGCTGAGGCAGTCAATCCAGGAGATTACATCAACAATCTTTACGTTATTGTCAAGAACAGGGATATGATCTATAAGGTATTTGTGCATCAGACGTTCCGCCTCTTTAACTTTATCAGGGCTGTCGGTCCGGATGGAAAAGAACTTGGTGTTCATTATACCTGAGACCTGGGCAGCAAGCTGTATACCGTTAATAATGCCCCTTCTGATGTCTCCGTCAGTTACTGTTCCGGTCAGGACTTCAGCAGCATCTGTCACAAAGAGTATTCTGTTGCCTGTTTCGTTGAGCTTGTTTATTGCATCTTTTATACTTGCACCGGCTGAAATGAAACTGAGTTTTATCTTGCTTTTTTCCATATTTCTATACCTTGTCCGGTTTTGTATCATGAAAATGTTTTTTTATTATACTGCTCAGAGGCGCGTTTTTCAGGATTTCTACTATCCTGGAGCTTGCCGTACCATTGCCGTAAGGATTTTCAAGCCCCCTTAAGGATTCCTTAAAGCCTCCGGACAGGGCCTCTTTAACGGCAATTTCTATTTTATCATCATTGCATTCCGCCACATCAATAACATTTTTCGCCCGTATCCTGCCGTCCTGCCTGCTCCCGATATTGACTACAGGCAATTCAAAGGAAGGCGCCTCGATAATGCCCGAGGATGAATTACCGGCCATGACAACAGCAGTTTTAAGGATCGAGAGGTATCTTAACTGTCCCAGTGATACGAACAATGACGCATGCCCTTTTCTCTCTTCAACATACCTCTTTATGTTTTCGATAATGGTCCTGCTTTCCGTGTCCGCATTGGGATAGGTAAATATCCAATGGATCTCTGGGAATTTATCCAGTGCAGACAGGATTTCTTTTATCTGCCTGCCGGCGCCCTCTTTTTCGAGTGTTGCGGGATGAAAAGTAACGATTCCCCAGTCACTGTTTACAGGAAGCCCCAGTTCTGAAGCGAGTTGCTCTTTATTGAGCAGCTGCAGTTTTTTTATGCTGTCCAGTCCTGGCGCGCCCGTAACAAATACATTTTCAGGCTGTTCGCCCATCTGTTTTATTCTGTCGGCATAAGCCTGTGTTGAAGCAAAGTGCAGGTGGCTCAATTTGGTTATTGAATGCCTGAAAAGCTCATCCATCGCCCCACGCGTTAATTCGCCGCCGTGAATATGTGCTACAGGTATCCTGAAGGGGGCTGCGGCGCTGGCAGCAGAATGTATCTCAAAACGGTCTCCAAGTAAAACAATGATATCCGGTCTCAGCCGGGCATAAGCCTTTGCAAGGCCCATGACTCCCTGTCCCATCGACACAGAGACGGTCTCTTCCGTATCGGATGAAATCAGCATCTCAACTTTTTCGGCGACCGGAAAATTGTCCTTCTCAATATCATTGACCGTCATGCCGAAGTCCTGTGACAGATGCATGCCCGTCACTATAAGCTGGAGCTCCAGTTCAGGGTCCTCATGTATCGCTTTTATAATGTGGTAAAGCAGGCCGTATTCAGCCCTTGTACCGGTTATGACCGCTATCTTACGCATCTTTTATATCTTCCCAGTTAATGACGGAATCCTCATCTATTTTCCTTGCTGCCTTTTTATTGACAACCGATTCCCTGAACTCGGGGTGGATGCCCGTCCCCGGTCTTTTAACCGCAATGTCATCCGGCGTAATCGCGGCGCCGGTATGAATCGTCCTTGCCGCAACAAGGCTTTTTCTAACGACCCTCCTGACAGACTCTTCGCTTGCAGCAGGTTTTTTTATTCCGTCTCCCATTGCGAGTTCAATGTTTCTGATTGACCGGACCATATTTTTCATTTCGAGAGGTTCAAGAGATGCCTTGTGGTCCGGTCCCTCCATGGTCCTGTCAAGAGTAAAATGCTTCTCAACAACCGAGGCCCCAATTGCCGCGGCAGCAACAGATACTTCAATCCCCATAGTGTGATCCGAGTATCCCACAGGCAATTTGAATTTCTTTTTCATTGTATTCATTGCAAGCAGGTTGACATCGGCAAGATCAGCAGGATAGTTTGAAACAGAGTGAAGCAGTGTTAAGCCGGGATTCACACCTGAGCTCCATATGCTATTTATCCAGTCTATGGCTTTTTCGACCTCTTCAAGATAGGACATCCCGGTTGAAAGAATCAGAGGCTTTCTGTACGAAGCTATATGTTCAATTAATGCCTTATTAGTTATCTCGCCTGAGGGGATCTTGAAAATGTCCATCCCCATACTGTCCAGCATATCCGCGCTCACCTCATCAAAGGGGGTGGACATGAACATAATGTCTTTTCCCATGCAATATGCAAGAAGCTCCTGATGGTCGTCTCCGGACAGTTCCAGTCTTTTCAGCATTGCATGCTGGGATTCACTTATTCCGGTATTATCTGCCTGATAGCGTGCCTTGCCGGAGGTTTTCGTTGCGATCTCATCCGCCTTGAATGACTGGAATTTGACCGCATCCGCACCGGCTTCCTTTGCTGCGACTACAAGTTCCTTTGCAATGCTGATATTACCGTTGTGATTAACACCCGCCTCCGCAATTATAAATACTTTCATTTTGCAGGCACGCCCTTTAGTGTAACACCGTCAGCCACATCGGTTATTACTACTGACCCGGCAGCAATGGTAACGTTTTTCCCGATATTGATTCCATTAATAACAGTTGCTCCGGCGCCTATGAAGGAGCCTTCATCGATTCTGCAGACCCCTGATATGACGGCCGCCGGACATATATGAACATTGGTTCCTATGCAGCAGTCATGTTCAATAATGGCACCGGTATTTATGATGGTATTTTCTCCGATCATGCTGTCCGTCTGAACAACCGCGTTAGCCATTATTTGCGCCCCCGCGGCAATCTTGGAATTTTCCGAAACAACAGCCCTGGGATGAATTAAGGGAGGGACAGAAAGGCCTGCGGCTTTTGACTTATCATACAGGGACTTTCTTATTAAAGTATCTTTAACGCTTCCCGTTCCTATACACGCATTAATGATGCCGCTGGTTACCAACTCAGGAAGCATGTCATCATTCCCAAGGACAGGTATGCCTGATATCATGGTCCCCGGATCAAACTGCGGATCCAGTATGCCCGCAATTTTGTATGTTCCGCTTAACCGGACAAGATCTATCAGGACTCTTGCGTGGCCTCCTCCGCCTAATATTATTATTTTATCCATGCCTGGTCATAAGTTACTAAAATAACCGATGATATTTTCAGAAACATACCTTATATCTTCATTTGTCAAATTTACACTGCATGGCAGATTGATACAGGTATTGTAGGCCTCAATTGCGCTTGTGATTTTATATGATTGAGAGTTCTTGTACATCGGCAATGTATGTAACGGTTTCCACAGGGGTCTTACCTGAATCCCCTTAGATATGAGAAATTCCGATAATGTTTTTTTATGTTCTTCAGGAACCCTCAGGGTTATATACCAGAAGTTGCTCTTCCCCCATTTCTGCTCCCAGCAGACTTCGAGACCTTCAATGCCTGACAGAGAGTTTTTATAGACCAGGGCATTTTCCCTTTTCGTATCTATAATTTGATTAATCCTCTCCATCTGCGCAAACCCCATGGCAGCCTGTATATTTGTGAGACGGTAATTGTATCCGATTTCGTTATGATCATATTCAACATCATCAGAGCGGGCCTGTGTTGTGAGATGACGAATTCTCTTTGCAAGGGCATCGTCATTAGTTACAACCATTCCGCCCCCGCCGCAGGTTATTATCTTGTTCCCGTTGAAAGAAAAACATCCTGCATTCCCGAATGACCCTGTTTTTTTGCCCCTGTATTCAGAGGCGAGGCTTTCCGTTGCATCTTCTATAATAACCAGATTGTAATGTTCTGATATCTCCAGTAAAGCGTCCATGTCTGCAGGATGGCCGAATACGTGCACTGGAATGATGGCCCTGACAGGTCTTTTTGTATCTTTGTTATATGTGATGTTTTCAGCCGAATAAGTATTTTCTTTCAAAAACTCTCTTAATTTATCCGTATCAATGCAAAGGGTATTTTTATCGCAATCCATAAATAGAGGTTCAGCAGAGCAGTACTTGATGACATTGGCAGTTGCAATAAAAGTCAGGGATGGAACGATTACCTCATCGCCGGGTTTTATGCCGCAGGCGATCAGGCTTATGTGAAGAGCGGATGTTCCGTTTGTAGTAGCAACGGCATGGCTGCAGCAGGTATATTCAGCCATCATGTCTTCGAATTTGTTCACGAAGCCGCCTGCTGAAGAAACCCAGCCGGTATCCAGGCATTCCTTTATATACTTCCATTCATTGCCCTGAATTACGGGTACGGAAAGGGGAATGGCGCGAGACATCATATGATCCTAAACATTATAAATATCAGATTTGTACTTTTCCATTATATCGCCTTTCCTGAACCATTCCACAGTCCTGGCAAGCCCCTGTTTAAAAGAATGTGCCGGCTTCCAGTCTGTTAATTGCCTGATGAGTGAATTTGATCCCAGCAGTCTCTCTACCTCGCTTTTGTCAGGTCTGAATCGAGGCTCATCGGATATGATCTTTGCATCAGGATTGATAATATCAATCAAAGTTTGTGCCAGGTCCCCAATGGATAATTCCTTGCCGCTGCAAATATTGATCTCTTTTCCAACGGCCTTGCTGCTCCTTGCAAGCGAAAGAAATCCTTCACACGTATCCCTGACATAGTTAAAATCCCTTGTGGGATGCAGCGAGCCGAGTTTCAGCCTTGTCCTGCCGGACAGGAGTTGAGTGATAATTGTCGGTATTACCGCCCTTGCCGACTGTCTCGGTCCGAATGTATTGAACGGTCTGGCTATGACCACCGGAAGATCAAACGACCTGTAAAATGATTCCGCTATCTTGTCAGCCCCTATCTTTGTTGCGGAATACGGCGATTGGCCCTGCAGTGGGTGTTTTTCGTCTATAGGCACATATTGTGCGGTTCCGTAGACCTCTGATGTGGATGTAACAATAACCTTCCCGATATCGAAATCCCTGCATGCCTGAAGGACATTCATTGTTCCCTTTATATTGGTATCAACGTAAGCATCAGGTGAATGGTAGGAGAAAGGGATAGCTATCAGCGCTGCCAGATGAAATGCGATATCCATCCCCTTGACCGCGGTCCTGACGCCGTTAGGGTCCCTTATGTCGCCGGGGAAGACATCAATCTTTTTCAATAATGACCGGGGAAATGAATCGAGCCAGCCCCAGGAATTGAATGAATTGTAAAATACAAAGGCCCTTACACGGCATCCCTCCCTGACGAGTGACTCCACAAGGTGGCTGCCGATGAAACCGTCCGCACCCGTAACCAGGACCTTTTTATTTTTCATATTAATCGTATTTCTCCGTCAGAGTTTTTGGTCTCCGTTCTTATACCAGAGGTCTGATCCTGTCTTCCCAGTAATGAATGTCCCGTGCCCTGAAATACTTGTCTGTGCGGCCAAGCTTGTCTATTTTTTTACCCCGGTTTTTGTAAAGCTTTAGATCGAGC
>JAJRVB010000072.1 GCA_024277515.1 Nitrospirota bacterium
ACAATATTACCGTATGAATAAGTGGCCTTTCGCAGGGCAACGGCAACACAGGGCGGACTTGAACAGCAGAGACCACCCCATGAAGCGGTCATGGCATTCGGCTTGCCGTCCTTGTCATACGTGCCTACCACAAAGACCGGTGCAGGGTACACAATTGTTTTCGCGCCAATGGATTTTTTCATGACATTCCTCCTGTATTTCAGGTTAGATGGATCTTATTGAACCGTATCGGCTCTTTTGTATATGATATTTCCGTTTTCCTTTATGGTATAGTAAAAACAACTAAAAAGGAATAAATCAATGTCCGATAAAGAAAACCCTCTACCCAAACCACCGTCCAGACCTTTCGGGAGAAAAAAGTCCTTTGAAGAAGGCAGGGATAAAGAGGCGCTGATGGCCGACAAGATGGCCATGGCCATGTCAACAGGCAAACTGGACGAATTTCTCGACAGGGAACTGCCGGACAATGATCACGCCCGTAAACTGGCGGAGATGATGATGGGCATGACCGGCATGATGCAAATGGGAGGACCTCCTGTCACTCCTTCTCCGGGGAAAGAAGAGACTTCAAAAAAGACAGGATCAGGCAGGACACCTGAGCAGGCCCCGGCACCCAAACCCCCGGAGGATGTCATCAATGCTGTTCAGGCCGGTGACGTCAATTCCGTTATGGAGATACTGAAAAGGGAGCATAGGAAAAGACAGGGGATTACAGATGAAGAAGTTGAAGAAACAGAGCAGAAATCCGGCCCTGCGCCCAACCCTGCGGTCATTGAAAAAGAGATAATAGAGCAGATGTTGAAAATCGCCTCTGACAACAACCTGAGCCTTGACTGGATATTCTTCAGGGCCCTCAAGAGATATATCGAAGAATACAGGAGGTCCGGGAATTTATAGCTGACCTCCCCCAGACCACTTCCTCACTTTTGTTCTTTTGAACTTCTCATCTCAGCTTCTTTAAGGTCTGTTCCTGATCCGTGAGGTCCGTTTTATTTATCAGGATAATATCCGATTGTGTTATCTGGCTTTTAAAAAACCAGCCGTACATGTCCGTTTCATAAGCATCGATAAATTCCGTGGCATCCACAATACATACCACTGCAACAGGCTGGATATTCAGCGTCCCGATACCACCACTCGATATTATCTCTCCGTCAATACCGGCGCTCCCGAAATCATTCACCAGGACAACGGTCCTTTCATAACCGTTTTTGAGAATGTTTCGGAGAAATGTCGTTTTCCCGGCCCCGAGGACACCGCATACGATAGTGGTCTTCATTACTCATACATTCTAACATTTTACATAGTAAACATTAGTGGGGAGTATTGCAGGGTTTCCCTGCTTTCGCGCTAATATTTTCCTTGTAGAAACAATGAAAATTATCTAAAATGTAACATCCTGAACAATCGGGCTTAATTTTAAGGGCAAGACGTTTGTGTAAAATCATCAGCTTGTTCCAAAGAAAAATAAGACAGGAGTTTAAGTGATAAACTCTTAACCTGCAGCTGACCCATCAAAAGAATAACATTTTTCAGTACCCTAAGCGTAAGACCCCTCAATTGGCCCTGAAATCACTGTGACATCCCCTGTGAATTGCCTTTCAGAAAGACTTGGACCTTGACTTGAGAGAAAAAATATGCCAAGATAATCTACCTGCTGAGGTACACTCACAGGTTGAGATGGTTGTTAAGGAAAGGGGTGAAAATCCCCTGCTGCCCCGCAGCCGTGAAGGGAACGAAAATCCGATTAAGCCACTGGTCGCATTGACTGGGAAGGCGGATGAGTAGGGTGCCCTGAGCCGGAAGACCCATCCATTAATATTGTCTCGAGGGAGAAACACCAATGTGTCCTGCTCAGCTTGTCTTTATTGTTTTATCCGCAATATTTATTTCTGTATCTAATATTCCCTTAACCATGCGGAATACGCCCGAATCTTCTGAGCGGACCGACGGAACCCCTCTGCATCCCGCCGGGATTGTCACATTCAATAAAATTTCTGTATGCCTTCTGCTCTGCCTGTTGTTTGCGGCCGCTGCCGGCAACCCGGTTTATGCCGGAGAACCGGAAACCCTGAAAGAAGTGGTGGTCGAGGCTGAGAAAGAAAGTCTGGAAGAGATTGGGCTTAAAGACCGTTCAGCATATGTTTCGGTGATCAGGAGTGAGGAATTTAAAGAGGAGTTTACCTCCCTGCCTGAAGTGCTGGAAGATTCAGTGGGGCTTAATGTCAGGAAATTCGGAGGCCTGGGATCATTCAGTTCAGTGTCCATTCGAGGGTCTTCCGCTGAACAGGTAACGGTTCTGCTGGATGGAGTCCCGCTGAACCGGGGGAAGGGAGGACCGGTCAACATGAGCAACATCCCCGTCCGCAGTGTGGAACGCATTGAGGTCTACCGGGGAAGCGCTCCATTACGTTTCCGCTCTTCTTCCATCGGCGGTGTAGTCAATATTGTCACCAAACGCATCAAAGAGGATTTTTCGCATCAGATCAGCGGATCGTACGGCTCGTTCAACACATATTCAGCCACTGCGACCGCCACCGGCCAGGTAAATAAAACAGGCTATCTCTTATCCGCAGGGACCAGCGGTTCAGACGGTGACTTTGAATTCAAGGACAATAACGGCACCCCGCTGAATCCATCTGATGATGAAACAGTGACCCGTGAAAACAATGACTTTGAATCCTACAGTGTCCTTGGGAAGCTCTCTTTTGATTTTACGCCTGCTTTTCGCCTTGAGGTATCCAATGACTATTTCCGGAAAGAAGAGGGCGTTCCGGGAATAAGTTCCAACCAGTCAGAGAATGCCAGGCTCGAGACGGACCGTAATGTCTTTACTGTAAAAGGGATCAAAGAGAGATTTATTTCCCGTGACATGGACGCGGAACTCACCGGTTATCTCCTGTATGAAAAGAACCGGTTTTATGATCCTGACGGGGAGATAGGTATCGGCCGGCAGGACTCAAAGAATGAAAACACCGGGTGGGGGACGGACGGGTACATCAGCTACTACTGGGGAGACTACCAGGTCCTTTCATTCCTGGGTTCCTTTCAGCAGGAAAGCTTTGACTCTGATGATAACCTGGCGAGAGTTAAAAGCTCGGACACCCAGAAAAGGAATATTTACCAGGCAGGGATCGAAGATGAAATCTATCTCTGGAACGAACGGCTGGTATTCGTTCCCCAGGTCCTGTACGCATACCTGGGGAATGATTTTGGAGGGGATATTGCCGGTCAGCCCTTCCCGACCCCTGAGGCGGATGATGATGAATATGTCAGCGGCAAGGTCGGGGCAAGGTTTGAAATTCTGGATGGACTCAGTATGAAGGCGAACATCGGAAAGAACTACCGCTATCCCACATTTACGGAACTTTTCGGTGACCGGGGTGTCTTTATTGGAAATCCGGACCTTAAGTCCGAGGAGGGGATAAACAGGGACATCGGCATTTCCTATACCCGGAGGAATCTTGCATATGGCGCGTTTACAGCCAGTCATATCTTTTTTGAGGCTGTGTATTTTTTTAACGACACTGATGACCTGATCCTTTTTCAGCAGACATCCCAGAGGACGGTCAAGGCGGTCAACCTCTCCCGGGCCGAGGTGGAAGGGGTTGAATTGAGCTGGGCGCTGAC
>JAJRVB010000073.1 GCA_024277515.1 Nitrospirota bacterium
AATGAACAGCTCGATGACCTTATCATACAACGTTCCGACGGTACCCCAACGTATAATCTGACGGTCGTAGTGGATGATGTTGATATGGAGATCACCCATGTTATACGCGGGGATGATCATCTTAACAATACCCCGAAGCAGATCCAGCTTTATGAAGCTTTTGGATATTCGGTGCCAAAGTTCGCCCATCTGCCGATGATCCTCGGGCCGGACAAGGCGAGGCTCTCAAAGAGGCACGGGGCAACATCAGTGATGGCGTATTATGAAATGGGATACCTGCCTGACGCGCTGGTGAACTATCTTGTGAGGCTCGGCTGGTCATACGGTGATCAGGAGGTGTTTACCAGGGATGAACTCAAAAAATATTTTACTTTTGAAAATGTTGGAAAGGCGGCTGCGGTATTTAATCCTGAAAAACTATTGTGGCTGAACCAGCAGTACATTATTAATTCAGAATCGGAAAAACTTGCGGGGCTTGTCATGCCGTTTCTTGTCAGGGAAGGGGTCATCACTGGAGGGCAGACACTGGATATTGTATGGCTCTCAAAGGCGATAGATACACTCAAGGAACGTTCAAAGACGATGGTTGAGCTGGCAGGGTCTCTGCGTTACTATATTGCTGAAGATGTTGAGTATGATGAAAAGGCAAAGAAGAAATTTCTCAATGAAAAAAGCCGTGATCTGCTGATTGAACTGAAAGATGGTTTTGAATCGATGCCTGAATTTAATGAGGCGGCACTTGAACAGCTGTTCAGGTCCATTGCTGAAAAGCATGAACTAAAGCTCGGCAAAATCGCCCAGCCTGCCAGGGTCGCGCTCACAGGCGGGACACAGAGCCCCGGCATCTTTGAACTGATCGATGTCCTGGGCAGGGAAAAAACCGTGCACAGACTAAAAAAGGCCATTGAGTCAATCTGATATTGAGGTTCAACCTCGATATGTATAGGAGATATATATATGGCGGGAGATGAAATCCAGACCCCTTCGAATTTTATTAAGCATATTATTGAAGAGGATTTAAAAAACAATAAAAACGACGGCCGTGTCCATACACGTTTTCCGCCTGAGCCGAACGGGTATCTTCATATCGGCCACGCCAAGTCAATCTGCCTGAATTTTGGTCTGGCTGCCGAGTATAACGGGCTCTGCAACCTTCGTTTTGACGATACCAACCCCATTAAGGAAGAGCAGGAGTATGTGGACGCCATAATTGAAGATGTCAAATGGCTCGGCTTTGACTGGGGAGAGAGGCTGTATTACTCCTCGGATTATTTTTCACAACTTTATTCCTATGCTGTCCGGCTCATTGAGGACGGAAGTGCATATGTATGCGATCTCTCTGCAGACGAGATAAGAGAATACCGCGGCACATTAAGAGAGCCGGGCAGAGAGAGCCCGTACCGCAACAGGCCAGTGGATGAGAATCTTGACCTGTTTGAGCGTATGAAGAATGGTGAGTTTCCTGATGGTTCCCGCACACTCCGGGCAAAAATTGATATGGCCTCCGGCAACATCAACATGCGTGATCCGGTGATTTACCGCATACAGCGGGCAGCGCATCACAGGACCGGAGATGAGTGGCGCATTTATCCGATGTATGATTACGCCCATTGCGTATCGGATTCAATCGAGGGAATTACCCATTCACTATGTACGCTCGAATTTGAAGACCACAGGCCGCTCTATGACTGGTTCCTTGAGAGGCTCCGAATTTTTCATCCTCAGCAGATCGAGTTTGCCCGCCTGAATATCAGCCGTGCGGTCATGAGCAAGAGAAAAATGCTTAAGCTGGTCGAAGAGGGACATGTTAATGGTTGGGATGATCCCCGGATGCTTACGCTCTCAGGGCTTCGAAGAAGAGGATATACCCCGGCGTCAATAAGGAACTTTTGTGAGCGTATCGGCGTGGCAAAGGCCTCGAGCACGGTCGATATGGCCCTGCTGGAATATTGTGTTCGTGAAGACCTCAATAAACGGGCCCCGAGGGTGATGGCTGTCCTGCGTCCGCTCAGGGTTGTGATTACCAATTATCCGGAAACGCAGACTGATGAACTGGAAGCAATAAACAATCCTGAAGATCCGGATGCCGGGACGAGGAAGGTGCCGTTTTCAAAAATCATTTATATTGAGCGCGATGACTTTATGGAAGACCCGCCGAAAAAATTCTTCCGCCTGGCCCCAGGCCGTGAAGTAAGGCTGCGGTATGCCTATTTTATTACATGCAGGGATGTTGTCAGGGATGAGTCCGGCGCGATAAATGAGCTGCATTGCACTTATGACCCTGAGACGAGAGGAGGCGACGCCCCGGACGGACGGAAGGTCAAGGCGACGCTGCACTGGGTATCTGAGGCGCATGCGCTTGCAGCGGAAGTGAGGCTGTATGATCACCTCTTTAATACGGAAGACCCTGATAATTCCGGTGACGGGGCCGATTTCAGGACATGTCTTAATCCGGACTCGATGACCGTGCTTGACGGATGCCTTGTGGAACCTTCTCTCTCAGGGGCAGGTCCTGGCAGCGGATTTCAGTTTGAACGTCTTGGTTATTTTTCGGTTGATCCTGATTCTTCAGATGAAAGGCCTGTGTTTAACCGGACGGTGACATTGCGGGACACATGGGCAAAGATACGGAAAAACAAAAAATAAGCGGGAGGTGCGTGCATCCGGTATGAGTTACATTGCAGTCATAGGGGCAGGGAACTGGGGGACTACACTCGCAAATCTGCTCGCTGAGAAGGGATATGATGTGTCACTCTGGGCCCATGAGAAGGAGCTTGTTGATGAGATAAACCGCACCGGCATTAACGGCATGTATCTTCCCGGGATCCCCTTATCAAATAATATAGAGGCTACTGACAGCCTGCGGCATGCCCTGAAAAAGGCGCGCTACGTATTAAACGTGGTGCCGACCCAGTTTACACGTTCCGTATTCAGGAGTGCTGTCGAATTTCTTCCGGGGAGCGCACAGATCATAAGCGCATCCAAGGGTATAGAGCATGGCACGCTTATGACGGTATCATCTGTCCTTGAAGGCCTTACAGGACTCAGTGTCTCGGTCCTTTCCGGACCGAGTTTTGCTGAAGAAGTTATCAAAAAACTGCCTACAGCAGTAACGATCGCCTCGCAGGATCACGAGATAGCATTACTTCTGCAGGATGTGTTCAACACCGACTACTTCCGGGTTTATACAAATACTGATGTGCCGGGCGTTGAACTGGGCGGAGCGCTCAAGAATGTAATGGCAATTGCAGCCGGCATATCCGACGGCCTCGGTCTCGGGGCGAGCGCGCGGGCCGCCCTCATCACAAGAGGGCTTACCGAGATGACAAGGCTTGGAATCAGGATGGGGGCCAGGGAAAAGACGTTTGGAGGTTTGAGCGGACTCGGTGACCTGGTGCTTACCTGCACCGGAACCCTGTCAAGAAATTATACGGTGGGTTTCAAACTCGGCAGGGGGGAGAAGCTCTCTGATATACTTGACAATATGAAAATGGTTGCTGAAGGAGTCGCCACCTCAAAGTCAGCCTATGCCCTGTCGGTCAGAGAAGAAGTTGAAATGCCTATAACTGAGCAGATACATAAAGTGGTCAATGAGGACAAGAGCGCCAAAGAGGCGGTCAGGGAACTCATGACCAGGAGCCTGAAAGCGGAATGATGAAAAGACAGTAGTCAGGGATCAGTAGTCAGCGATCAGAAATTTAGATGGTATCTTTTATCTTGACTGACTA
Organism: Nitrospirota bacterium; assembly: GCA_024277515.1. GTDB lineage: Bacteria > Nitrospirota > Thermodesulfovibrionia > UBA6902 > UBA6902 > JAJRVB01. Next base: position 3,729 of record JAJRVB010000073.1, read on the forward strand.
CTGACACCTGACTACTGTCTTCTGACTACTGTCTTTAATTATGGACAACAAGCAAATAAAAAATATACTG
>JAJRVB010000006.1 GCA_024277515.1 Nitrospirota bacterium
GCAAAAATACTTGCAAAAACACTGACAACTACAACCAAATTAAAATATATCATCCAGTCCCGCCTGCTTCTCATCACGCTTTTAAGAATCATAAAGTAAAGCAGAAGGTGCAGGATTGTGATATAACCTTCCATCCGTTCGTAGTTTGACCAGAAACTGTTGTACGGGCTTACACCGAGCAGATCGGCAAGCCCGACAATAAAGGTGAAAACCAGAATTGAGAGCATTAAGGCTGAATTTCGAGGTCGGTATTCCTTGAATGCATATATCAGGCCTATCCAGAATGCGGCTGCAAACTCAACCAGGATTCTGAAGGCAAAATTTTTCCCGGCAATATAGGGGAACACCAAGCCGGTTGATACATAAAGAGGCAGGAACGGAATCAGGAAGATTACGCCTTTGATTGTCCATAAAGAGAACTTCTCTGCTTTTCCGGAAGAAATCATCGAGTTAATCATCTGGGCAAGCAATATCTGTTTTTTTTGGGGTTAAGCCCTGAACTTCGGCCTTTTACCGGCTTCGAGGACTCTCTTTCTCAACCGAATGGACTGAGGGGTTATTTCCGCAAGCTCATCCTCCTTGATAAACTCGATCGACTGCTCCAGAGTCAGGAGTTTCTGCGGTATCAGCTGCAGGGCATCGTCAGAGCCTGATGCGCGCATGTTTGTGAGTTTCTTTTCCTTTGTGACATTTACATCGAGATCATTGTGCCTGGAATTCTCCCCTATGATCATCCCTTCATACACGGGTATATTTTCTTTAATAAAAAGCACCCCCCTGGGCTGCAGATGAAAGAGCGCATATGTGGTTGACCTGCCTTTCCTGTCCGAAACAAGGGCGCCTGTCTGTCTCTTGGACATAGGTCCATGCCACGGCTCATATCCGTCGAAAAGATGATTAAGAAGACCTGTCCCCCTCGTGTCTGTCAGGAACTGTGACCTGAACCCTATCAGGCCCCTGGACGGGATTCTGAATTCGAGCCGTACCCTGCCGTTCCCGTTGTTCTGCATTTTCTGCATCCTTCCTTTGCGAATGCCTGCCTGCTGTGTTACAATGCCTACATACTCCTCAGGCACATCTATTACCAGCAGTTCCATCGGTTCATGCAGCTTACCGTTTATATCTCTTGTAATGGTCTCAGGCATGGCGACTGAAAGTTCATATCCCTCGCGTCTCATCATCTCTATGAGGATCGCGAGCTGGAGTTCTCCCCTGCCCATTACCTTAAAAGAATCAGGCTGACTGAGGTCCACTTTTATCGAAACATTATAAAGCAGTTCTTTTTCAAGACGCTCTCTCAGGTTTCTTGAAGTCACATATTTCCCGTCTTTCCCGGCAAAGGGTGATGTGTTGACCGAAAACACCATTGAAATAGTCGGCTCATCAACCTTTATCCGTGGAAGCGGAGCAGGATTTTCAATGTCCGTTATCGTGTCGCCGATATTTATTCCTTCAATACCGGCAAGTGCGAAGATATCGCCGACCGGCACCTCTTTCGCCTCAATCCGCTCAAGACCTTCAAATGTGAAAACAGAGGTGATCTTTGTCCTGACCGCCTCACCACTTACGTTTATCACGGCCACGTGATCGCCGACCCTGATCGTGCCTGAAAAGACCCTGCCGATGGCAAGTCTTCCGATATAATCATTGTAATCAATATTGGTAACGAGGCACTGCAGGACCCCCTCCCTGTCTCCCTCAGGGGCCGGTACTGTCTTTATGATAAGGTCAAAAAGCGGCCGCAAGTCGTTCAGCTCATCATCCGGATCAAGCGCGGCAACCCCCTCTTTTGCATTTGTATACACGATGGGGAACTCAAGCTGCTCCTCGGTTGCATCGAGATCTATGAAAAGATCATAGACCTCATTCAGCACCTCCTGGACCCTTGCATCCGGTCTGTCGATTTTATTTATGACAAGGATTGGCGGGAGATTAAGCTCCAGCGCCTTTTTCAGTACAAATCTTGTCTGGGGGAGGGGGCCTTCCGAAGAATCAACAAGAAGAAGCACCCCGTCCGACATCTTCATGGTCCTTTCCACCTCTCCGCCGAAGTCAGCATGTCCGGGAGTATCAACTATGTTTATTTTTACACCGTTATATACGACCGCCGTGTTTTTTGCCATAATTGTAATCCCTTTTTCACGCTCAAGGTCTATGTTGTCCATCACCCTTTCCCGTACCTTTTGATTTGCCCGGAAGATCCCGGCCTGCTTCAGCATACAGTCCAAAAGGGTCGTCTTTCCATGATCAACATGCGCTATAATGGCGATATTTCTTAAATCTTCACGTTTCATTTTTATCTCTTTTCTTTCCCGGGTAAATGCGGACAGGCTTTGAAATGTTATTCTTCCTGCCCGGCATCCAGGCTGCCTGCAGCTTCGTCAACTTTCATCTCATTGCCGACCATCAGTTTAATAAGCGCGTCGGCCTGATCAATTGACAAATCGATTTCCCTGATAAATGCATCAAGCTTTTTATCGACCGAAGCAAGTTCACTATTTAATGA
>JAJRVB010000074.1 GCA_024277515.1 Nitrospirota bacterium
GAAAATTATTTATATGATAAAAACTTTCCATGATTTTGATTTTTTATTTTTAATATTTGATTTTTTATTGCCTGATGTTATAGTCCGCAACTGAGTGTTTATGATGATGGGTGCATTGGTCCTGAAAAGATTCACTTGAAATTGAGAAGTTTTATAGCTATAGAATTACCCGAAACAGCACAATCCGCCCTGGCCGGGCTGCAGCAGGAGTTAAGAAAAACCGGGGCGGACATACGGTGGGTCAAACCGGAAAATATTCATTTAACATTGAAGTTTCTGGGTGATATTGAGGAAAACAGCGTAGACAATATTGTTCAGGTCATAAAGGGGGCATGTGATAAATTCAGTCCGGTACATCTCGAAATCAGGGGAACAGGCTTATTCCCGAACGCAAAATCGCCGCGGGTCATATGGGCCGGCATTCATCCTGTCTCTGCAGTTTCCGGTTTGCAGCATGCTATTGAAAGCGGGCTGACTCCACTGGGGTTCAGGCAGGAGGAGAGAAAATTTACGCCTCATTTAACGGTGGGCAGGGTCAGGTCTTTTCAGGGGAAAAGACCGTTAATGGAAAGGATAGAAGAGTTAGAAGAGAGGGGCTTTGGAGAGATGGATGCAAAGTCGGTCCTGCTGATGAAAAGCGAACTCGGCCCGTCAGGCGCAAGGTATACAAAGTTAGCAGAAATATTTATTAAAAAAAGAAGTATACAGCATTCAGGTGACAGTAGTCAGTAGTCAAGGAAAGACAGGAACATCCATTCCTGACCACTGTTTCCTGTCTACTGTATACTGACTACTGACTACTGTTTTTAAACATAGGAGGAAACAATATGTCTGATAAAGATCGTAAGAAGGCGCTTGAAGTTGCTATATCGCAGATAGAAAAACAGTTCGGCAAAGGGGCGATCATGCGGCTCGGCTCTGAGGGGATTGTGGAGGTCCCTGCCATTTCTACCGGCTCAATCGGTCTGGACGCCGCACTCGGGGTAGGGGGGTTCCCGCGGGGCAGGGTAATTGAGATATACGGCCCGGAATCATCCGGAAAGACAACGCTTGCCCTGAGCGCGGTTGCCCAGGCACAGAAAGCAGGAGGGTCCGCAGCCTTTATTGATGCTGAACATGCACTGGATATAACTTACGCGACGAGGCTCGGAGTGAACACAAATGATCTGCTCATCAGTCAGCCTGACACCGGGGAACAGGCCCTGGAAGTTACGGAAACACTCGTACGCAGCGGCGCCCTGGATATCGTCATTATTGACTCGGTTGCGGCCCTTGTGCCGAGGGCGGAGATTGAAGGTGACATGGGGGACAGTCTTCCAGGTCTTCATGCCCGGCTCATGAGTCAGGCAATGCGCAAACTGACATCATCAATCGCCAAGGGGCAGACGACGGTTATTTTTATCAACCAGATAAGAATTAAAATCGGCGTTATGTTTGGAAATCCTGAAACCACGACCGGTGGAAACGCGCTTAAATTTTATTCATCCGTCCGGCTTGATATCAGGAGGATTGAACAGCTTAAGAGCGCGCAGGAGGCGGTCGGAAACAGGGTCAGGGTCAAGGTCGTGAAAAACAAGGTGGCCCCTCCTTTTAGACAGGCGGAATTTGACATTTACTTTAATGAAGGAATCTCACGTATGGGCGAGCTTATTGACATCGGCATCGAGAAAAAGATAGTCGAGCGCGCAGGGGCATGGTATTCATACAATGGCAGCAAAATAGGCCAGGGGAGAGAAAACTCAAGAGAGTATCTCAAGTCACATCCTGAAATTGCCGAAGAGATTGAGACAAGGATACTTGAGGAGTATAATTTCAAGAGGTAGGATATGTCACGGGATATAGATTCACTTTTAAAGAAGGCCTTTGCCATGAATGCGTCGGATGTGCATATAAAGGTGGGCTCCCACCCGATAATCCGCACTGTCGGGACCCTGATTGCACTGAAGGATGAACCGAAAATTACCATTGAAGATATTCGGGGCATGGCTGATTTCATCATGAATGAAAAGCAGAGGGAGCAGTTTGAAAAAGACCGTGACATTGATATGTCGTACAGCATTTCAGGGCTTGGGCGGTTCAGATGCAACAGCTATTTTCAGAGAGGCACGATCGGCATCGTCTTCAGGATTATCCCCCCTGAAATTCTCGATCTTGAGACACTGCTGATGCCTGCCGTCACAAAAAAAGTCTCCCTGGAGCCGAGAGGACTGATTCTCGTTACCGGGACAACGGGAAGCGGCAAATCCACAACATTGGCATCAATGATTAATTATATCAACAGTAACAGGTCGGTGAATGTAATAACCATTGAAGACCCTATAGAGTATCTGCACAGGGATAAAAAAAGCATCATAAGCCAGCGGGAAATAGGCATCGACGCCACGACTTTTGCGAAGGCCCTGAGGGCGGCGCTGAGGCAGGACCCTGATGTCATCCTTGTGGGTGAGATGCGTGATTTTGAAACCATCAAGACCGCCCTCGATGCTGCGGAAACAGGGCATCTGGTCCTCAGCACACTGCATACGACGGATACGGTTGAGACTATCAACAGGGTTATTTCGGTATTCCCGCCTTACCAGCACGCGCAGGTGCGGGCACAGCTTGGTTCCGTACTCAAGGCTATCATTTCCATGCGGCTGATCGCAAGGTCCGACGGCAAGGGAAGGGTGCCTGCTGTTGAGATACTTATTAATACTGCTACCATACGAAGCTGCATAGAGGACCCTGACAAGACAAAAAACATCCATGATTATATTGCAGAGGGAACGAGCCAGTATGGGATGCAGACATTTGACCAGTCCCTGATGCAGCTCTTCAGGAGTGAACTCATAACATATGAGGACGCGGTCAGCATAGCCACTAACCCGGATGACTTTATTCTGAAAGTGAAGGGTGTGGAGTCCACCAAGGATGTATGGGGCGCCGGAGGAGATATGACCGGCGGTTCAGGTCAAGAGGAGCCTGAGATTGAAAGGTTCACGAGATGAGGCAAAAAACTTCGCATTAAAACTTCTCAGCTACCGTTCCAGGAGCAGAAAGGAAATGCTCGAACGGCTCCAAAGAAAAGGCTTTGCCCCTGCGCAGATTGATGGTGTCATGAATTTTCTTGAGGACACCGGCCTGATAAATGACCAGGCGCTTTCCTCGGACCTGTTTCAATATTCCATAGAGACAAAATCACTCGGCAAAAATGGCATCAGGATGTTCCTGTTTAAACGGGGGTTTCATAAGGGACTTATTGATAAAACCCTGATGGACCATACCAGGGAGATGGAAGAAAAAGCGGCCCGTGAATTTGCGGAGAGAAAGATGGACTTGTACAAAAATTATTCCAGGGACATAGTGAAGAGAAGAATATGGGGAATGCTGCAGCGGAGAGGGTTTTCGTATGAGGTGATAAAAGATGTGGTCGGCAGTCTGTTCTCTCCATGAATGAAATAAAGGGCTGTTATGCCGGCTTGTTTTTGCTCCAGGTGCGGCAATGGACATATAGTTGACAAGGGTGCGTCCTGCATCGCATAATGCTCATCCGGACCGGAAAATATCTATCTATTATTGATATAATACAGTATATTATATTCCTGAAACAGGCATCTGATGGTGCGGCGCATTTCTATTGAGACATGGATAGTAAAAAGATAAGACAGTTATTTCTCGATTTTTTCAGGGAAAAGGGCCATGAAGTCCTTCCGAGTTCTCCCCTCCTCCCGCAGGATGACCCGACACTTCTCTTTACAAATGCCGGGATGGTCCAGTTCAAGTCCGTATTTCTGGGGGATGAGGAGAGGCCGTGCCCGAGGGCTGCAACTGTACAGAAATGCCTCAGGGCGGGCGGCAAGCACAATGACCTGGAGAATGTGGGCAGGACCGCGCGGCACCATACTTTTTTTGAAATGCTGGGGAACTTCTCATTTGGTGACTATTTCAAAAAAGAGGCGGCTGCGTGGGCATGGGAGTTTCTTACCGAATGGGTCAAACTTCCCGCTGATAAACTCCTGATAACCGTATATGAAAAAGATGATGAGGCAGTGGAGATATGGCAGGAGCATGTGGGTATCCCTCCCGGGAAAATATTCCGTCTCGGCGAAAAAGACAATTTCTGGCAGATGGGTGATACAGGGCCATGCGGCCCCTGCTCGGAGATACATATAGATCAGGGACCGGAGATGGGCTGCGACAGTCCGGATTGCCGGGTCGGCTGTGACTGTGACCGTTATCTTGAGATATGGAACCTTGTCTTCATGCAGTACAGCAGAGATGTTTCAGGCAGGCTTTCCCCTCTTCCGAAACCGAGCATAGATACAGGGATGGGGCTTGAGAGGCTTGCCGCAATTGTTCAGGGCAAGCTGAATAATTTTGATTCCGACCTTTTCACGCCGATTTTTAAATATATAGAGGACCTGTCAGGGAAAAAATACGGCGCTGATCCTTCATCAGATGTGTCAATGCGTGTTATAGCTGATCATATCCGCTCAGCCGCTTTTGTCC
>JAJRVB010000075.1 GCA_024277515.1 Nitrospirota bacterium
AAGCTCCTCGGCCGGTCTGTCTTTGCACGATATCAGCAGATGCTCGGGAATGAAGTCCGGTTTCCGGAAGACGGCTATAAGGGGGACTACATTGAATCCATAGCCCGGGAGATAAAAGAGAGGAACGGGGACGATTATCTTCGAAAAACATTTGAAGAGTGCGGTGCATTTTTTACGGACTATGCCTATAAAATGATGCTGACTGATATAGCGAGAGACCTCAAGGATTTCGGGGTGGTCTTTGAGAGATGGCAAAGTGAAAAAGAGCTGCATGAACAGGGCAAGGTGGAAGATGCACTTGATGACCTGAGGGCAAAAGGACTGATTTATGAAAAAGAGGGGGCGGTCTGGTTCAGCTCATCCCGGTATGGCGACGACAAGGACAGGGTGGTGAAGAAGCAGGATGGAGAATACACATATTTTGCTTCCGACATCTGCTATCACAAGGACAAGCTCGACAGGGGCTTCGATACAATAATTGATATCTGGGGAGCGGACCATCACGGCTATATCCCGAGGATCAGGTCAGTACTCGAAGCATTTGATCTGCCTAGAGAGAAATTCAGGGTAATACTGATACAGATGGTTTCACTGCTCCGCCATGGAGAACCTGTGCAGATGTCAAAAAGGGCAGGCGCGTTCATTACGCTTCGGGAAGTCATTGAGGAGGTCGGCCCTGACATAACCAAATTTATCTTTCTCACAAGAAAGGCTGACAGCCATCTTGATTTTGATATTGATGTTGCAAAGGAACAGTCTTCAGAAAACCCAGTCTTTTATGTACAGTATGCCTTTGCAAGGATATCGAGCCTGTTCCGTCAGGCCAATGAAAGAGGGGTTCAAGGGGTCGAGGAGTCAAGGATTCAAGAGGCTGATCTTGCACTGCTGGACGAAGAGGATGACATTTTGCTTATCAAAAAACTCCTCCAGTATCCCATGGTATTTGAGGGGGCGGCTCTTTCTTATGAGCCGCACAGGATAACCTATTACCTGCAGGAGCTGGCAGGTGTATTTCATGCCTACTACTATAAGCATAAAATTATATCAGAGGATGATAACGGGCTGACACTGGCCAGGCTCAGTCTCTGTAAAGGGGTAAAAATTGTGCTTGAGGAAGGTTTGAAGATCCTTGGAGTGAGCGCGCCGGAGAGAATGTAGATTGGATAATGTCAAATGACAAAATCCAAATGTCAAATCAAATCCTAATGACAAATGCCAAGTTATCCGCTTGCAATATTTTTTGTCATTCATTTGGCATTTGAGCTTTGACATTTGACATTATTCGTATCAGGAGGTTGTCATGGAATATGTAACAGCATTAACAGTCCACATCATATCAGTAGTTGTCTGGATCGGGGGGGTGTCTTTTGTAACGATGATCACGTTTCCTATGATATTGCGTGTTGACAAATCACTTGAGCAGGTGATGATGTTTCAGGGTGTTGAGCACAGGTTTGGAAAGATTGCAAAGGTGATGGTGGTCCTTGCGGGTCTTTCCGGGCTGTATCTGATCTATGAAAAAGGCCTGAGCCCAGGGGTCTGGATAATGATTGCGGTATGGTCGTTTTATGCGTCGCTGCTGTTCGGCCTTGAGAAGATGATCTTTAAAAAACTCTTCAGCAAACCGGACCAGCAGGCGGACATGAAGAAGGTGTTCAACCTGCTCCAGACATTTCACTGGGTCGTGCTGGGGTTGAGTTTCCTCGCAATAGCTGCGGGGATTTATGCGGGGCACTACTGAGCAATGTCAAATATCAAAGTTCAAAAGCAGAATATTACCTGTACTTTTTCTTTTTCTCGATTACCACACGTATCACTCTATATTCAGTATTCAGTTTCTCGATTCAGATCGATGTCTTCATGCCTGGAATTAAGCGGATGAAGTACCCGTGTCATGCCATATTTTTTGCCTCCTCAGAAGAATTCCATTTCTAATCGTATGCTACCTAAAGATATTCCCATGGAACGGCAGTAATTTTGTCCGAAAGCTGTTCGGGGACCCTTCCGGTAGTAACTACAAAAGCCTGCCTTACTTCTTTGGGGTACGATTGAATAAAACTCTGCAGACCCCGCAGCTCGGACATAGATATTGTTGACCCGGCCTTGATTTCCACAGGAACCAGTTCCATTCCCGTATCGATTATACAGTCGACCTCCGCTCCTCCGGAAGTGCGCCAGTAATAAACCTTGTAATCTTCGTTTAATGCCCTTGTTCTGCGTATAATTTCGAGAATAACCGCATGTTCGAACAGTCTGCCTTTGTCTACATTAATCAACTCATCATTAAGAGGAACTCTGGCCAATGCATTCCGGACACCAATATCAAAGAAATAATACCGGGATGATTTTACAATCCTTTTTCTGGCATTCCTGGAATAGGGGTCCACTCTTTCCACAACCAGTGTATCTTCGAGGATGTTGTAGAATTCCTTTATCGTGGGAACACTGACGCCCGAGGCACGGGACAATTTTGACATGTTGGGATTTGTTCCGGACTCTCTGGCCGCCAGCTCCAGAAAACGTCCGAATGCCCCGATCTTTCGGCTTAAAGCTTCCGCCCTGATTTCTTCTTCAAGATAAACATGGGTATATGCTTTCAGGACGTCCTTTCTGTCTTTATCGTCAGAAATACTTACAATACCGGGCAATGAGCCGAATATCATAGACTTGTTAAGGGAGTAATTCTTAATGGAGTTTATGTTACCAATGCTGATTGATTGAATCGTGCTATCCTTGACCCAGCCGAATTCATTCCATATCAATGGGTCCATCCGGAATGTCATG
>JAJRVB010000076.1 GCA_024277515.1 Nitrospirota bacterium
AAAACACGATCCCCGGTCCATTCTGGATGCCGCAAAGATCTTCTACATGGCCAATGAGGACTGGACCATGCCGAGCGAGGGATGGGACATGACCAATTTCGGGCTCTTTAACGGTGACGATGATCTCGGAGGTGCGGTTGCGGCCAGGGTGTATGACAAAACAGAAGAACTCCGGGGGAAAAAGCTGGTCATCTCCGAATGCGGTCATGGATACCGTTCCACAAGGTGCGAAGGGCCGAACTGGGCCAGGAGGGACATCAGCTTTGAGTCCGAGAGTTCCGTTATTACGATGCTCAGATATATAAAAGAGGGGAAGATCAAGGTTGACAAGACAAAAAATCCCGGGAGCTATACATTCCATGATTCCTGCAACAACGCGAGAAGCTGCGGTCTGACCGAAGAGCCGCGTGAACTGCTCAGCCTCGTGGTCGAGGACTTCAGGGAAATGTACCCGAACCGCGCGGAAAACTTCTGCTGCACCGGCGGGGGCGGGGCCATGTCAATGTCGGAGTACAGACAGAGCCGGCTCAAGTCAGCCAAAATCAAGGCTGACCAGCTTACAGCAACCGGTGCAAAGACCGTGGTTACCTCATGCCATAATTGTGTGGACGGGCTTACCGACCTGATCGGCCATTATAAACTTGGAATGGACGTTACCCAGCTGGTAAACCTCGTGGCAAACGCACTTGTCGTGGATGACAGGATCAGGGAAAACCGGGAAGAGCATGCTGAACAGGAAGAACTGGCTTCCAGCACAGCTGAACAGTAACAGGCCAAGACCAAACCAATTCCTTATAACGTCAAACAAAAGGGGAAAGTTATGGAAAAAACTAAAGATGACATAAACACAAATGAGCAGGGATTTAACTGTAATGATTTTTTGAGTGATGGTGATTTCTGGTCCGAGGACATAGCAGAGAAACTCGCAAAGTCCGTTGAGATTGCTGTATACGGACTTACTCCGGCCCACTGGAAGGTCATAAGATATGTCAGGGAATATTATGAACAATACGGCAAAGGGCCTGAGGCCGTCAAGGTGGCAAAACAGTGCGGTCTTTCAATGACCAATCTCTGCAACCTGTTTCCGTGCGGCCTTGTCAGGGGAGCGTACAAGGCGGCAGGGCTTCCCAGGCCGGCCGGATGCATCTGAACTTGAACCCGGGATTAATCAATCCCGATCTCCCAAAGAGGGAGGGGCATGAATATACTGCCCCTCTCTCTCCTTCGCCTGCACAATAATGCGCAATCTTGCAGATATAAAATTCTTATATATACTATAAGCATCTTGATTTATCAAAAGCTTTCATGTATATATTTAGAAACAATGATTTTTTGCTTACGCTTATTGTTATGATATATAAAGAAACCGCGTATACACATTTATGAAAAAAAGGTCCGTTGAAAGAATCCCCACAGACCTCACAGCGGAATTTATCTGGAGCGACAGGGTAAACGCCGGTTCAGTAGCTGATCTCTCGGAAAACGGGATGTTCATAAAAACAGGACGGTACCCTCCCCTGCGGGCAAAGTTTGAGCTCAGCTTTCCTGTTGAAGATGATATCGTAAAGATCCCCGTCAAGGTTCGAAGGCTGCGCAAGAAAGATCACTATTATGACGGTATGGGTCTTGAAATTTTAAACCCGCCGCAGAAATATCTCGACTTTGTCACCACACTCAGATGGAAACGGATAAAAGGGAACAAAACCAACGGTCAGGTCGTAAAGTTATATGTATGCCGGATGTGCCACCATATTGCATTTGATCATGCGCCGGTAAACTGCCCTATCTGCAGCGCGACCATCGAGAGTTTTGAAAAAGCCCCGGAGGCCATAAAAAGGCCTGATAATTTTTCCGAACTTTCGGAATTCGAAAAGAAACACATCCCGGTTATAAGACTCTCAAAGGAAACCGATCACGTGGAAACCCGCATAATGGTCGGTGAAATAAGACATAAAATGGATATTGATGACCACATTTCACATATTGATTTATATTATAATGCGCCCCTTCTCAACAAGAAATGCATCTCAAGGATAAGCTTTAACTGCGACAGGATGTATCCTTCCGCGACCGTCCGCTTTGATAATACAAGCAATGGTGTGCTTACGGTGATCAGTAACTGCAGCGCCCACGGAAACTGGCTGGCAAGGGCAAAACTGTAGACTGACAGCTCCATTTAATTTTAACCCGAATAGTACAATAAGAAAAATGCAGGTGTATTGTTGCGTCCGGACTCAAGGCATGATATTATTTTCTTAAAGGAGGGTTTAATATATGGAAATACCACTGCAGATTACAAACCGCAATCTCAGGCTTACCGATGCTATTGCGTCCGAAATCCGCAAGCGGGCTGAAAAACTTGAGAAATTTCATGACCGCATAACCCGGTGCAAAGTAGTAGTGGAGTCCCCCCACCGCCACAGTCATCAGGGCAAATTATATAATGTACAGATCAAAATTACCGTGCCCGGGTCTGAAATTGTAGTAAAAAGAAATCCCCACGAAGATCTGTATGTATCGATCAGAGACAGTTTCAGTGCGGCACGCCGCAAACTGGAAGATTATGCCAGACGCCGGAGGGGTGAAGTAAAGCAGCATAATAATGCACAGCCCGCCAGGATCAGTTCCATATTTCCGGAAAGGGGATACGGCTTTATCTCCACAAAAGACAATGAAGAGATATACTTTCATGAAAACAGTGTAGTAAACCGTAATTTCAAACACCTGGCAATAGGGATGGAAGTGCGTTTTGCAGAAGAAAAGGGGGACAAGGGGCCTCAGGCCACCATAATAACCATTATCTGAACATTACACCCTGTCCGGCCGATCGGTTATGGCCCGGACAGGTCGGTGGACCTGCGCAAAATAAAATAGAGTCATCCTCCGGCCTGCTTCTTTGGACAACTCCGCCTTTATATATGCTCCTTGTTCGAAACCTGCGGCAGCGTGACCAATTGCCTTCAGATGGCTCTATAAGATTGATGCGATGCCTGAAAAGGCAGGACCCTTGAGCAATTTCTAATCTGGGGCTTTGGCAGATGTTTCAGGCTTCCCCTCTGCTTCCGGGGCCTGCTCACCACATCCGGCTCCCGCACCCTTACTTATTTGCTTGATACTCAGGCCTGTCTCATTCAGGGTATCGCAAGCTCTCTTTCTACCTTTATTTTAACCCAATAGAATGGTTTGTCAACCCCCTGCCGGACCCGTAAAAACAGAGGCTTTGCAGGGCATGCATCCGCTCCCGCCCCTGTTTAACCCAAAAAAGCAATAAGAAAAAAGCAGGTGTTGTGAAAGCAAATAATTTTCGATACCTTAAACGCAATACCAACCAATCTGAGCGTGTACATTTTTATTTAAAGCTTTGTGCATATTATCTCAATAATTTATCGAGTTAATTATTTGATTGAACAATATCTGCTTTTTTTGAACCTTTTTCAGACCCTAAAAATAGAGCTTTGCAGTGATAAAAAAGGTGTCCGCGTATAAGCCGAATTCAGACCCTGCGGATATGGCTGTTTCACCGGTATCCGTGTTTCGCAGAATCCTGCTGCCCTTTCCAATGCCCACAAATGCCCCGGCATCTATTGAAGCCTCGTCAGAGAGGCTGTACTGAAACTGGGGCGAAAGCAGGACCGAGCCGTCATTGACATTGTACAGGGCCCCGCCGTCGATTGTAAGAAGCGGGGATATCTGCCAGGCAATGCCGGG
>JAJRVB010000077.1 GCA_024277515.1 Nitrospirota bacterium
GAAGGCATATGTTAATGATCTTGTCATAGTCTCTCCTGACGCTGGAGGCGTGGAGCGGGCAAGGGCGTTTGCAAAGAGACTGAACGCCTCCCTCGCAATTATTGACAAGAGGCGTGAAAAGGCAAATGTCTCTCAGGTAATTAATGTCATTGGAGATGTCAAGGGGAAAAACGCGCTGCTTTTTGATGATATGATCGATACTGCAGGGACCATTACACATGCTGCTGCAGCACTCAGGGAAAAGGGCGCCAGAAAGGTCGTCGCAGCCTGCGCGCATGCCGTACTGTCAGGGCCCGCACTCGACAGGATCAACAATTCGGTGCTGGAAGAAGTCATTGTAACAAATACCCTGCGTATGGATGAAAAACAGGAGAAGTGCAAAAAACTCACGGTCCTTTCCGTAGCATCACTGCTGGGAGAGGCGATTAAAAGAATTCATGAGGAGACATCAGTAAGTTCGTTGTTTATTTAATAAACATTATTTCGAAAATAAACGGAGGTCACAAAAAAAATGGAAAAAATAATCGTAAAAGCCGACATGCGGCCCGAGCTGGGAAAGGGAGGGGCCCGCAGTCTTAGACGCAGCGGGATTCTTCCCGCAATTGTATATTCTGAAGGAAATTCCACCCCGATAAAGATCCTGGGCAAACAGATGACCAAACTCATTTATTCAGGGGTCGGGGAACATGCCCTGATCACGATTGAACTGAATGAGGACGGAGGAAAGACTTCTGAACACCCGGTGCTCGTAAAGGATTATCAGAGGGACCCGGTATCAGAAGAACTTTTACATGTAGATTTTTTAAAGGTATCACTCGAAAAGATATTAAAAGTGACGGTACCTCTCGATATTGTCAAGCAGCCAGTGGGTATAAAGATGGGAGGGGTCCTGCAGCACCGGTTAAGGGAAGTTGAGGTCGAATGTCTTCCCACTCAGATACCTGACAGGATTGAGGTAGACGCTGAATTTATTGAAATCGGGCACTCTCTTCATGTCAGTGATATCGCCATCCCGGAGGGCACAAAGATGGTGACCGCCCCTGAGGAACTCATACTCCTTGTGAGCGCGCCGGTCATTGAAAAGGAAGAGGAAGTGGAGGAGGCCGTAGAGGAAGGCGCGGAACCGGAACTTGTTAAGGGCAAAGGCAAGGAAGAGGAAGAGGCTTCAGAAGAGAAGAAAAAGGAAGAGAAGTAATACTCAGTCATGTGGCTTGTGGTCGGCTTGGGCAACCCTGGGGATGAGTACAGAGAGACCAGGCATAATGCGGGCTTTATGGTGATTGATGCCCTGGCAGACAGGTCTTCAATCCCGGTCAGACAGAAGACGGCAAACTTTTTATACGGAAGAGGCTTTATCGGGGAGCGGAAGGTTGTCCTTGTAAAGCCTCTTACTTTTATGAACAGAAGCGGAATTGCCGTATGGGATGCCCTCAGGAGGTTTGAAGAAATTCAGGATCTCCTCATTATCCATGATGACCTTGACCTTGACACGGGAATTATCAGGATCAGAAAATCAGGGTCATCCGGCGGACACAACGGTATTCAGTCAATTATCGACAGGCTGGGCTCACAGGACTTTATCAGGCTGAAGATCGGGATAGGCCGTCCAGAGAGGGGGCCGGCAGAGAGATATGTGCTGCGCAGGTTTAACAGGCAGGAGCGGCTGCTTATTGATGAGGCCGTGGTGACCGCAGCTGAAGCTGTCGAGGTGCTCCTTGATAAAGGTGTAACAGCGGCACAGAACAGGTTTCACAGGGCGCAAGGAATAGATTGAGCCGCCTGCCTTATAAAACGGTCGCGTTTCTCGGCCTTGTCCTTATTTTATTCCAGACGCTCTACCCTTTTCATTTCCGGTTTCAGGAGACTTCCACAGATTCCCTTTTCTTTGTTTTGAGATGGGGCATATCAAATAACTGGGATATTCTTTTAAATATATTACTCTTTATGCCGTTCGGTTTTGGGCTTGCCGGATTCCTTATGCGGAGGGCCGGGAACGGAGCGGTCTCAGCGGTCGCCTGGGTGTTTCTTGTCAGTTTCAGTCTGTCCTATGCGATCGAGGTCCTTCAGGTATTCCAGCCGTCACGCTTTCCGTCTCTCTTCGATGTCTTTTCAAACTGCACCGGGGGCTTGCTCGGGTTCCTTTTATTTCGCACGGAGCGTATGGTCCTTTTTATCTATGTGGTGCTTGCATTTGTTCTCTCGATCCTTCTCCAGGTGAAAACAGACCTTGCGGACTGGGAAACATCCTTTCCCCTTGTCATTGGAAATGAGCTTACAGGTGACAGGCCATGGAGAGGTCATGTATCTGAAGTATATCTTGCCGCCCGGGCGATAGATGAACGCGGGATAGAGAAATACTTTTCAGGGGAATACCCACCCTATTCACTGGAGGGAACAGGTTTCTCTATGTATCAGTTGACCGGCAGCGGCGCTTATTATGACAAGGCCGGTGTCCTGCCTGACCTGGTCTGGACCGGCCGGTCCGGAAATGCCGGGGATGACAAAGGTGTTCTGC
>JAJRVB010000078.1 GCA_024277515.1 Nitrospirota bacterium
GGGACTGTTTAAATTCGATAAACTACCGGCCAAAAAAACCCTTGAACAATTTGCGCGCATTAATTGCCCTGCAATCATGTTCCCCTATATCAGGGAAACAGTGGCAGACCTTACACGAAGGGCCGGCTTCCCGCCACTTCATTTAGATCCAATCAATTTTATAGAGATCGCGAAAGAAAGTGAAAAAGAGAAGAAGCAAAACAAGAGAGTAAAGAAACGTTTAAAGTCTAAATAAACCTCCTGAACTGATCGAGTCAGGATTTTATAAACTCCATCACCTCTCTTTTTACTTCAAGATGGTGCAGCGGGATATTGGGGACTTTTGCATTTCCGGGCAGGGCCGGGGCGTGGATAAATTTTAATCCATTCACCGGACGTTTTATTGCATCAATCAGCTGTTTTTTGCCTGAGGCCCTGACAACATGTCCGATACCGAAACCTCGTGCCAGGAGTTCAAGGTCAACACACGAACCGGTCAGGGTCGGTTGTTCCCCGGTAGAACCGTAGGAGCTGTTATCAACCGCAAGGATGGTAAGGTTGGACGGATTAAAGTGCGCGGCCGTGGCAAGCGTGCCGGGATTCATCAGGATGCTGCCGTCCCCGTCAATAACCACAACCTCTTTATCGGTCGACAGACTGATCCCGAGACCGATCGGGGTAGCCATGCCCATGCTCCCGAGCATATAAAAGTTTGACGGCTGATGATGGATTGCGAACAGTTCCTTTGACGGTATGCCCAGATTACAGACAACAATCCTCGAATCAAGCTGCGAAGCAATAAGCTTCAGCAGCTCATAACGCGTAAATTTCGGGGGCTGCCTTTTCTTGTCCTCACTCGCGTCCCGGCCTCTAACAGGACATGCAGGGGGAACAGGCATTGCAGTGTCACAGATACCCTCAAATACTGCGGGGCTGAGGAGAAAGGCATGTATCCTGTTTTGTTTGAAGACCGCCGGGAGTTTTCTTTCTATGAGGTCAAGGTCATCCGGAGTGCTTATTGTCGAATATGCGATACCTGCGCCCGAAAGGATTTTGGGGAGTCTCTGCCCCATCGGGAACTGGGCCGCGATCCCTTCCCTGTAAATGCCCCGCTGGCTTATAAAAATCGCCAGCGGCAGTTCGTAAAATCCTGTCAGCGAAAGAAGCGCGTTAATCATGTTGCCGATGCCTGAACTCTGGACAAACATGGCAGGCCGTTTCCCTGCAAGCGCGATCCCGGCGGAAATCCCGACACCTTCCTCTTCCCTTGTAAGCGGAATGTGGTTGAACTCCTTTTTGATACGTTCAAGGAGAAATTTGATCCGGTCGCAGGGGAGAGTTGACAGAAAGTCAATCCCGTTCCCTTTCAGTATCTCGATCAGCCTGTCTTCAGGATTCTGCATTTGAGGTCCTCTATCGCTTTGTCTGTTATTTCTTTTGATATAAATACGGGTTTGACCCTCTTTGTGGTCATCTCCTGTCTCAGCCCCTTTTCTCCACCGCCTGTTATATTCAATAATATCGTATCCTTTTTATCAACATGGTTTTCTTTGACAGCCTTCTGAAGGGCTGCAACAGCTACACCGGCTGCCGGCACAATATCCACCCCTTCAGCCTCTTCAAACAGATCCATGGCTGAGAACACTTCATCGTTTTCCATACCATACATCCTGCCTCCAGTGGCAAGAAGGGCGTCATATACACCTCCCTGCACCGAGTATGCAGGATAACGCGTTGAGATGACCCTCGTGGTAATCTGCTCAATCAGTTTCGGATTGAGGTCTTCTTTGGCAAGCCTGCGGCTTCCATTTTGCCAGGCCTTTACCATAGGAGCGAACGGGAGATTCTGTGCGAGGTGAAGCACGGGGGCCTTCCAGCCAAACCTGCCGTCGAGAAGAAACCTCTCCGACATTTCCCATACGGCAATAGCGCCCGTGCCGCTGCCGACCGCCTGGAAGTAGCTGTCAGGGAGTTTACCTATCTTTGATACCGCCTCAAGCAGGACAATCCCGAGGCCGTCTCTTTTAGCGATATTTTTCACTCCGCCCTCAAAGGGATATCCGAGGTCCACAGAGATCCGCCGGGCAAGGTCAATGGCATCTGAATAGTCCCCGTCCTCAAGTGCAAGGGTCGGGACATTCATAGACCCCTCAAGATACCACATTTCAAACAGACACATCTTCGGCACTATAATCACAACCGGGAATCCTGTGACCGAAGACAGATGGGCAAACGCCCGCGCCGTGTTTCCGGCTGAGGCAACGACCATCCCTTCAATACCGTTGCCGTGTGCATTTTCGATTACAACGGCTGCTTCAAACTCCTTGAAGGTGCAGGTCGTGATGTGCGCGCCTTTTTCCGGCCAGTATCCGTTAAACGCAACATACAGGTCATCAAGCCCGAGCATGCCTGCCAGTCCTGATGACTTGTATACAACAGGGCCGGGCTGAGCCAATTCAGGCAGATGAACAGGCAGCCAGTTAAATCTCCAGATACCATCCATGTCCTGTTCAGGGAGAAACTTCTCTGCATATTCTGTGATGAGAAGCGCGTCTGCGCAGTGCTCGCAAAAGGCGCAATATGTCTCCTTAAGAACGGTCCGGCACTTTCTGCATTTTATCCGGTAATGGCTCATGTCGTTTAATAACTTATAACTTAAAATTCAATATTCAAGACTTAATATTCAAAATTTAACATGATCAAGACGTTTGAATTTTGAATATTGAATTTTGAATTTTCCGTTCATATTAACTTCGCAACCAGCTCCATGATGTCCACGATCTTTATCTTCTTGTCATGGCCGATCATCGCCTCGTTCACTTTTTCATAACAGGCAGGACAACCCAGGACCAGACGGTCGGCCTTTTTTTCCACAGCCTCATCGATTGTGAGCCTGCCCATCGCGATTGCGTTTTCATGGTGTACCTTGCGGGCGGCCCCGCCGGCACCGCAGCAGCGGGAATAAACACCGTGACTGTCGAACTCTATCAGTTCCAGATCCGGAATGCTTTTAAGGACTGACCGCGGCTCCGCTATCACCCCGACCCCCCTGCTCAGATAGCATGGGTCATGGTATATAACCCGCTCTTTCAATCCCTTTCTGAATCTCAGCTTCCCCTGCTGTATGGCTTCATCAACAAACTGTGTGATATGCCTGATCCTGAAAGGCAGTTTCCTGCCGTAGAATACAGGCCAGTCCCTTGCCATGATATTGACGCAGCACGGGCAGGAACATACGAGCATTTTTACCCCACGTGCTTTATA
>JAJRVB010000079.1 GCA_024277515.1 Nitrospirota bacterium
CACGACAATAATTTCTCCGAATTTACCTCAGCCTTAAAACCGCTCGAGACGAGGCTGAATGAAATTATTTCCGAGCAGCGCAAGGCTGAAGAGGAGAGGGCAAGCCGGAAGATACTCAAGTCTGTGCAGAATGCATTAAAAGAGGCGATTCTCGCGTTACCGAAAGATGAATATGACTGGTTTGATATTCATATGGACAGCATGAGCCGGACCGGTGCTTCGAGAGACTCTCTGCCGGTTTCCGGTGAAGATAGTGCAAAGCCTCTGGCTGTTTCCTCTGCTGAAGAGACGACCGGACAGAAAGAGTTTTTTGAATTTGCAGGACCTCTTTTCAGCGTCCGTATTTCTCCGGCATCGGCTGTTGTTTCTGTGGGGAAATCAAAGAATTTCCGCGCGATTCCGCGTGACCATAGGCGCAGGCTTGTTGAAGAAGGTCTGACTTTCCTTTGGGAAATTAAAGAGGGTGAAGGCACGCTTGAAAACGCGTCGGGCGAGATCGTCACGTTCAGGGCAGCCGGAGAGCCGGGACTGACAACCCTTTCATTGAGTGTGAAGCAGGGGGAAACTGTCTGCACTGCCGAAGGATTAATAACAGTGACCGACACAATTATCCCGAAACATGAAGCGAGCACTTCTTCAAGGAAAGGGATGCCCGGATACACATTCAGGCGCGCCCCTGGAGAACTCTGGCGGTCGCAGTATGACGAGAAACAGAACGTTATTATTATCAACAACGGCCACAGGGACTTTGTCTATGCCTCAAAAAACAGGGCGCGGAAGCTGAGATATATCTGCCGGCTCTTTTCAAAGGAGCTTGTATTACGCAACTTTCCCGGACTGCCGTCAGAGCAGCTCCTCGAACGGATGATTGAGTTGAGCCTCTATACGGAAGATAACCTGAAATAAGAAGGAGGGGCTCCTGAATCCGCCAGTAACTTTAACACAATCTCTCACGGGATCATACTGTCATTTCTGACAGTTGTACTTTCTGTCCGGGAAAAAGTAGAATCATATTTTCATATACCGGAAGGACAGTTCTTTTCGCGTAATAAATAAACAGACAGGGGGGACATGGCATGAGTAAAATATTCGATGTTGTATGGAAAAAGTCGGAAAACAATGGGAAGGCCCTGTGGGAGAGGGTTGGGGTCATGCTTGTAAAAGAGGATGGGAAGAAATCTTTGAAGCTTGATCTCATCCCTGCGGGTGACTGGGACGGCTGGCTCGTGATATCTGAACGGAAGGCAAAAAAAGATGAGCCGTTTTAGCATGTCTTTGCCAGGGGTATAATCCGGCAGTCCGGTACGCACATGGCAGGGCATAACTTCAGAACTGTGATAAAATAGTGTTATCTGACTATTGGCAGTTTTTAGGAGTGTTTGCCGGACATGGAACTCGTACCGATCAAGACCGTTTACGGTGAGGACAAATCGTGGGACGAGATCTGCTCCCCTGCTGTTTCATGAACTATATCTGATATAATAGGGTTAATCCAAAAAACTGCAATCAGCCACTGATTTGCACAGATTAAAGACGATTCAATCAGTTACAGGAAATCCATTTGTTTTTGTTGTATCTGTGGCTGAATGCTCTTGCAGGTTAATCCAAAATATAGAGGAGGAGTCATGAAATCTTGTCTGAAAATATTTTCGGGAATTATTATTGTAATGATGGCCATAGTTTTTTCCGGGTGCGCCACGGTCCTGAAGCTCGATTATAACCCTGCACCTAATCCTGACAATCTCCTCTCATCCGCTGCCCCCGTGAAGATTAAAATACTCGATTTTGAGGACAAACGGGAGGACAAGGCAACATCGGAATTAATCGGGGGAGTAAAGAGGGCATATGTGGCGCCCATAGATGATGTCCTTTCAGATCGTCCGGTGACTGAGCTCATACGAGAGGCTGTCAGGACCGAGTTGACCCGTAACGGGCATAGCGTTGTTGATAGTGGTGAAGATTTTACCGTAAGCGGCGAAGTAAAGACATTCTGGCTTCATACGGATATTACCGCTGATGAGCCTGAGGAGTGGGATGTTATTTGTGAAATAAAACTCGTGCTGGAACTCGGGACCCCGGATTCGGGGCATTCAAAATTTGTCGGGCCTTATGCAGGAAAAAATATTGAATCAAGGTTTATGCAGCCTGATGCCACAGTCTTCAAACGGGTGGTTGAAGCAGCCTTGAGTGATATGTTTAAAAAAATGAGTTCTGATGCGAATCTGGTCAACATACTCGGCAAAAGATAAGGTGAAAAATCCCTGGTGACCCGGCATGATATTTTGACTTGCTTTTTACCTGTGGCTTAGGTTAATCTTTATATCACTTCAAGATGCGTCTTTACTGAAATTTGAACTGAGGATGCTGACCACTGATTTCAAAGGTTATTTCCTGCCTAAGAGCCCAACCTTTACTTCAGCCATGTCCCCTAAACATGGTCAGCATCCTCATTAATTTTGTATCGGCAGGACGCTTAATCCGTTATGATCTTTTTGTCTATCCCGAATTTTTTCAGCTTGTGCCTGAATGACCTGAATGAGAGACTGAGGAGTCTGGCTGCCTCCGTCTTTACACCGTTTGTCTTCTCAAGCGCTTTGAGAAGATAAGCCTTTTCCGTTTCTTCCATGAGCTTTTCAATGTCCATGCCTCCGGCAGGTACGACCGCTTTTTCAGTCTTTGATACAGAGCTTATTTCTTCAGGCAGGTGATCGGCCCCGATAACGTCGTTGTCACACAGCAGTACCACCCTCTCGATAATGTTTTCGAGTTCCCTTACATTCCCTTTCCACTGATAATTCCTGAGAAGCCCAACAGCATTCTCGGAAAACTTCTTTTTACCGCCTGCAAACTTCTTCAGGAAATGGTCCACAAGGAGCGCGATATCATCTTTTCGTTCCCTCAGAGGAGGGATCTTTACGGAGAGTACATTGAGCCTGAAATAGAGGTCTTCCCTGAATTGCCGCTCCTCAATCAGGTCCTGCAGATTTCTGTTTGTGGCGGAAATTATTCTTACATCAACATTCAGGTCAGATACCCCGCCGACCCTTCGGAACGTATCCCCTTCAATAACACGCAGGAGCTTTGCCTGCAGCTTTACCGGCATTTCCCCAATCTCATCAAGGAAAAGAGTCCCTTCATCGGCAAGTTCAAACAGTCCCTGCTTGTTTGACGCGGCCCCGGTAAACGCCCCCTTCATGTGGCCGAACAGCTCACTCTCGAGCAGCCCTTCAGGGATTGCCGCGCAGTTTATAGCCACAAAATGGCTCTCTTTCCTCGGGCTGAGATTGTGGATCGCCTTTGCCACGAGTTCCTTGCCGGTGCCGCTCTCACCGTTGATCAGTACACTGGCGCTGCTCTCAGCAGTACGGGTTATGACCTGAAACAATTTCTGCATAGGCTCGCTCTCTCCGATAATGTTTTCGAGTGAAGGCGACTTTAACTGCTGTTTCAGGATTGAGACGTCCTTCCGGAGTTTCTGTTTTTCGATCGCATTCTTGACCACCAGCCTGATGTCATCCATCTGAAAAGGCTTCTGGATATAGTCACATGCCCCCAGCTTCATCGCCTCAACAGCCGACGCGGTGGAACCGAATGCCGTGATGATTACCACAGCCGTATCGGGTGTGAGTTGTTTCACATTCTTCAGGAGTTCAAGTCCGCCGACCTTCGGCATGTTCATGTCTGTGATAATGAGATCGAAGATGTCCTTTTTTACGGCTTCTGTTGCATGTTCCCCGTTTTGGGCCGTTGTGACACCGTATCCTTCGCTTTTAAGGAATATATCAAGTATCTCCCTCATGCTTTTTTCATCGTCTACAACGAGTATCTTTCCTCTGGTCGTTTTCATATTGGTTTAAGCGCTCTGTGCGTCCGGCCGGTCTTCCCGTGGGAGTATGACCCTGAAAGTGGTCCCCGTCCCTGTGCCCCCGGACTCGACAACGATTTTTCCTCCATGTTCTTCCGTGATTTTCCGGGCAATGGAGAGGCCGAGTCCTGTCCCCTTCTCCTTTGTAGTAAAAAATGGATCAAAGACCCTGTCTATTTCCGTGTCGTTTATTCCGCTGCCATTGTCGCTGAAGATTACTTCCAGAGTATGATTGCCTGTTTCTGTATAAATATCTATATTCCCGCCGTCAGAGACAGCGTCCATTGCATTAAGTCCCAGGTTCCAGAAGACCTGCTGTATCTGCATTGCATCTCCTGAAATCATTAAACCGGAATCCAGTTTTGTGGATATGTTAACATTTTCCCTCTTCGATTCAGCTCCCTTCAAAAGTGTCAATACATTCCGAAGGGACTGATGTATGTCAAACGGCTCCCGGTTCAGTCCCCGTGGTCTGGCATAAAGGAGAAAGTCGGTTATTATGCTGTTTAGCCTGTCCATCTCGGACAGGGCTATCTTCATGAGGTGGTCTGCATGCTCTTCAGAGACTTTTTTCTCTCTGAGCATCTCGACAGAGCCCTTCAGGGAGGCGAGCGGATTTCTCAACTCGTGTGCAATCGATGCGGACAGCTCACCGATGTATGCCCACTTTTCCTTTCTCTTTACTTCTTTTTCCATGGCCTTCAGTTCAGTCAGGTCCTGGAACACCCCTATCTGTCCAATCGGATTCCCTGAGCCGTCCCTGAGTATTGAGAGTCTCATGCCGACAGGGTATGCCTTGCCATTGCGCTCAAGCTCTCCCTCCACCCTTTCCCTCGGATCGAGGCTTGCACTTAGAAACGGGAAGATTTCATTCATGTTTCTGCCCACTACATCGGCATAACCGAGCTGCGTTATTTCCTGCGCAGCGGTGTTAAATGAGATAATTTTATTGTTTAAATCCGTGGTATAGATTCCGCTCGGGATGCTTTCAATAATGTACTTGTTGAAGGCCTTCAGATCGCTCAGGACGGTCTCTCTTTCCTGCAGGCTTTTTGTGGCCCTCTGCAATTTCTCTGACAGGTATCCGCTGAGATGTCCTACAAGATAAAAAGCGGTAAAATGCGCAAAGATTCTGTAGAGGACGTCTTTCCCTGTAAAAGAGGCGGTTGAAGAGATATAGATAATATCGTAAAACTGGAAATTCAGGATCAGCCCGTAGAAGATACTGCTCAGTGTAGCGGCTATATAACACGCGCGTCTGTCAAGGAGGATGCCTGCTGAAAGTATGCTGAGCGGATACATAAACGAAAACATGCTTTCCACCCCGCCGGTCATATAGATAAGCGCTGTTTCGGCAATGATGTCAATAATAATCTGTATATATGCAAAGGCAGTAAACCGGGAGGGCGACTTTATACGGCGCATAACAAGGGCGTAAATAATTGTGAGGAAGTAGATGGACGCTATAAAGTAGGAAAGACCCGAAGGATGGGACAATTTGTCGAAGCCGATCCTGAATATATATAAAGAGTCAAGGAGGATGGTAACAATGACTACCCTGATATATATTAAAGCGTTTACCCTTTTTACCAGGTCGCTGTTCATACTCATTGAGATATTAAGTAATATGTCTGTTTGTAATGGATTACTTAATGAGTGTTATAAGTTTGAATATAGGCAGGTACATTGCCACGACAATGAACCCGACAGTGCCTCCGAGAAAGACCATAAGTATCGGCTCTATCATTGATGTAAGAGCGCTTACGGCAATGTCCACCTCATCGTCATAAAAATCCGCTATCTTGTCAAGCATGGAGTCGAGCGCCCCCGTTGATTCACCGACTGCTATCATCTGTGTAACCATCGGCGGGAACACCTTTGCCTGCGATAATGGTTCAGCGATCGTCTTTCCTTCGGAAACACCTTTCCTGACTCCCATCACCGCCTTTTCAATGACTTTATTTCCGGCCGTCTTTGCCGTGATGTTGAGCCCTTCAAGGATCGGGACACCGCTGCTGATAAGCGTCCCGAGTGTGCGCGTGAATTTTGCGACGGCCACTTTTTTAAACAGGACACCGACAATGGGAAGCTTCAATATTATCGTGTCGGTAACTTTTCTCCCTGTCATCGTTCGTCTGAACTGCTTAATGAATACGCTGATGCCTACGACACATGCAAGAAGAATCAGTCCCCCCGTGCCGCCGAGAAAATTACTCAGATTGATGATAAGCTGGGTCGGAGCCGGAAGGTCTCCTCCGAGCTGGGCAAACATCTTGCTGAAGGTAGGCACGACAAATACCATGATAATGATAATGACCAGTACCGCGATGGTAATAACGACCGCGGGATACACCATGGCCCCTTTGACTTTCCTCTTGAGACTCTGTGCCTTTTCGATATATGTGGCGAGCCGGATCAGGATGGTATCAAGTATACCGCCGGTCTCTCCGGCTGCTA
>JAJRVB010000080.1 GCA_024277515.1 Nitrospirota bacterium
AATAATAAACAGGGAGGGAGTGCTTGTGTATGACATACCGAGCCACCCGCTTACATACAAAACAAAACTGCGGGGCTACATCAAAAAATCTCTCGGAGAAATAGATGAGAAAGAACTGAAAGAGGTTCTGTCACCGCATAACGTTACAAAAGACATGTCATCCCTGGAGGCGGCAAGACTGTACAATCTTGCGCTTAAGTTTACTGAGACACGTATGTTCGACCTGGCCATAAACTCCGCTGTGAAATCCCTGACAGCCGATCCTGACATGGTACAGTCGCATATTCTTCTCGGGTTTCTTTACCTCGAAACAAAAGAGCATGACAGGGCGCTTGAATCTTTTAAAAGGGCGCTTGAAATTGCGCCTGATTCACATGATGCAAAGACAGGTCTTGGCGGAGCCCTCCTGATGAAAGGTGAAATTGAGAAAGCCATCGATATTCTTGAATCCGCGGCCATTGCCAATCCTTACCCTCAAATGACATATTATGAACTTGGCAAGGCATATGAGATGAAGGGGGAAATAGATAGGGCCATGGATATGTACAAAAAGGCGATCGAAAAGATAATCAGCAAAAAAATACTTCCGTCATCCGTTTCCAGGTGTAACTGATACTCAATATATATTACATGCCAGAAAAGCATAATAAAATAATGGCGGCACTCATACGGATACTCATTGCGGCTGCCGCCGTATTCCCGGTAGTTGAGCCTTCGTTCATAATGTCTGCTTATTCAGCTGATGGAGGTATCATTCTGCATTATCCTCCTGATAACGTAGTCATGGAATTTGGTCTTGTGAATATTTCGATGAGTCTGCCTGATGGTTCCGCCGATATCATTGAGGTGCGAAATAATAATGAAAAGGTGGCCGGCATCGTTCCCGGCCCGGGCTTTGAATGTTTTTCGGTTCCAATAAAGCCGGGTGTCAATAAAATACAGATATCTGTACTGAGGAACGGAAAAAAGGTTTATGATAAGTCCTTGAGTGTTTTCCGAAGATCGGACCTTGAGAGTAAATACAGGGAACCGCCGGCCGGTTTCAGAAAGGATTACTTTCATATGAGGGACAATGTCCAGTGCAGGGAGTGTCATGTCCTTGAGGCGAGAGAGTCTGACAAAAAACCGGTAAATCCTGAGTCATTTATTGTACAGGCATTTGATGAAAAGGCGGTCATATCCGCTACCTCTACATGCTATTCATGTCATAAAGAGATAGCCTCCGCGCCGTATGTTCACGGGCCTGTTGCCGTCTGGAGCTGTGTAAGCTGCCATGATGCTGATTCTGAACCGAAATACTCCGTAAAGAAGCCGGATGCGGAAGTATGTTTCGGGTGTCACAGGGAACAGAAAAATAACTGGGCAGCCAAAAAATATACGCATGGCCCGGTTACCATAGGCAAATGTGCTATATGCCACAGTCCCCATTCTGCGGATTACCCGTTCAATCTGTATAAATCCACCTGGGACCTCTGCGTGAACTGTCATGCAGAAAAGGGGAGCGGGAAACATGTGCTCGGGGATTCATTTTCAACTGAGGGACATCCGACGCGGGACAGACCCGATCCCCTCAGAAACGGCAAGGAACTTTCATGCGCGAGCTGCCATGACCCTCACGCATCCAATTATCCTCATCTCTGGGCCTTTGAGGTTCAGACCATATTCGAGCTCTGCAAGAAGTGCCACTATGACAAGTAGTGCGTAACTATTCAGTTACGGGTAATAATACCAGGCAAGCAAAGATAAAATATTAAAAATAAAAAATCAAAATTATGGAAGGGTTTTTATAATATAAATAAATTTCCTTAATTTTGATCTATGGTTTTTGATTTTTACATTTCACTGTCCAACTTATACCTGTTACTGAATCGTTAGAGTAGTGCTCATACTTTTTGGATTTAAATATTTTAAATTGTTATAATTCTTAATTCCACTTAAAATTCAAGGAGTCAGATAAAATGAGTAAAATGGATGCGGTCATCCCGACAAAGCTGTCACTGGAGTCAAAATTCAGGTTCAGATGCCACAAGGGCATAAAGTGCTTTACCAGTTGCTGCAAAGACATAGAAATTCTTCTTACCCCCTATGATGTCGTACGATTGAAGAAGAGGCTGAACATGTCTTCTGATGATTTTCTCGGCAGATACACGCGCATGAAGACCGATGAGAAATCCTCTCACCCGTATGCTTACCTCAGAATGAACGATGATGAGGAGAAGAAATGTCCCTTTGTCACAGAGGACGGGTGCACTGTATATACTGACCGGCCGGCCAACTGCCGTTATTACCCGATAGGTCAGGGTACGATCAAGAAGGAGGGTAAGGAGGGGCCGTTTCAGCAGGAATTTTATTTCTTTATAAAGGAACCTCACTGCTACGGGTATCATGAAAAAAAGCAATGGACAGTCGATGCATGGAGGAAAGATCAGGAGGTTGATCTGTATGACGGGATAAACAGGGAGTGGAAGGCAATTCAACTAAGGCGGAACCTGCCCAGCGAGCCTGAACTGGATCCGCGCAAACAGATCCAGTTTTATATGGCGAGCTATAACCTCGATAAATTCAGGGATTTTATCTTTGGCAGTGAATTTCTGAATGTATTCGATATTGATGATGAGACCGTGGAAAAGATCAGGACGGATGATGTTGAACTCATACAGTTCGGCGTGAAATATATTAAATATCTCATGATGCTTGAGGAATCCCTGAAGCTCAAAAAAGATGCGGAGAAGTACAGAAAAAAAGATAACGACGGACCGGAATAGACAGGACCAGTACTGTATAATAATTTGTTTAACAGGAAATTAAAGGAGGAATTATTATGGATTGGGGAATGAAAAATCGCCTGGCACAGATCATCAAACCTGACGGACACTGCTTCTTTCTCCCTATTGACCACGGATATTTTCTGGGGCCTACGAGCCGTCTCGAAAAACCCGCTGAAACCATTAAACCGATTGTTTCATATGCTGACGCCCTCTTTGTCACGAGAGGGGTATTGCGCAGCGCGATAGATCCTGTACGGAGCAAGCCGGTTATTCTCAGGGTATCGGGCGGGTCAAGTGTGATCGGGGAGGACCTGGCAAATGAGGAATTGACCACATCAATAGAGGAGATTCTGCGATTGAATGTTTCCGCTGTCGGCATGTCGATATTTGTAGGGAGTAAATACGAGAAACAGACACTCACAAATCTTTCCACCCTGGTCAATGAGTGTGAAGATTACGGCATACCGGTGATGGCGGTCACTGCAGTAGGGAAAGAGCTTGCCAAACGGGACGCCCGGTATCTTTCTTTATGCTGCAGAATAGCCGCGGAGCTCGGCGCAAGGGTAGTCAAAACATACTGGTGTGAAGATTTTGACAAGGTGACTGGAGGATGTCCGGTCCCCATCGTTATAGCCGGAGGACCGAGGTGCAAGACGGAACTGGAAGTTTTTAACTTTGTGCATGACGGTATTCAGAAAGGGGCAATCGGTATAAACCTCGGCAGGAATGTATGGCAGCATAAATATCCGGTGGCCATGATGAGGGCGCTGCATGCGGTCATCCATAAAAAAGCTGCACCAAAAGAGGCCAGTGAGCTGTTTAAGGAATTAAAAAACAAGTCAGGATAACTGAGAGAAATACGTATGGACAAATCGGGCCGTGACATGAACGTGTTGATGTATTACAACAACAATGACGTGAGGCTTGAAAAAATGCCTCTGCCCGTGGCAGGGCCGCGGGAGCTTCTCGTCAAGGTCCATGCGAGCGGTATTTGCGGCAGTGATGTAATGGAATGGTACCGCGTCAGGAAGGCCCCGCGTGTCCTCGGACATGAGATCACGGGTGAGATTGTGGAAGCAGGTGAGGGTGTTGAAAATTACATCGTCGGAGACAGGGTGTTTGTCTCCCACCATGTCCCGTGTAATACATGTGACTACTGTCTCCATGGATACCATACCGCATGTGAAACCCTGCACAGCACCAATTATGACCCCGGAGGATTCTCGGAATATATACGTATTCCCGCCATAAATGTTGAGAGCGGAGTCTACATCCTCCCTGATGACATTTCCTATGAGGAGGGGACGTTTATCGAACCCCTTGCCTGTGTTGTCAGGGGGCAGAGACTGGCAGCCCTCAAACCCGGGCAGACGGTCCTTGTGATTGGAAGCGGGATATCCGGACTTATACATATTAACCTGGCGCGCGCGCTTGGAGCTGGAAGGATAATAGCGACAGACCTCAATGAGTACCGGCTTGACGCGGCAATACGTTTCGGAGCCGACGTGGTAATAAATGCTGC
The DNA here is from genome assembly GCA_024277515.1 of Nitrospirota bacterium. GTDB lineage: Bacteria > Nitrospirota > Thermodesulfovibrionia > UBA6902 > UBA6902 > JAJRVB01. The sequence continues at coordinate 4,291 of JAJRVB010000080.1, forward strand.
TGAGAAATTGCCGAAACGATTGGCGGAGCTGAACGATAACAGGCTTGCGGACCTTGTAATCGTGTGTACCGGGGCCTTCTCCGCCTCGACTGAGGCCCTGAAATGTGTTGAAAGGGGCGGGACGGTTTTATATTTTGCCGTGCCTGAACCAGAAGTCATGGTCCCTGTGCCCATGAATGACCTCTGGCGCAACGAAATTACATTAATGACCTCATACGGGGCCGGTCCTGCGGACCTTGAGGTTGCCCTGAAAATGATCAGCAGCCGAAGGGTACGGTTGCTCGATATGATTACCCACAGGCTGAGCTTTGAGGAAGGTGGTCTGGGATTTCGGCTCGTGGCAGAGGCCAGGGACTCCATTAAAGTGATTTTCGAGCCGCAGAGAAAACAGTGACCGGTAATCGGTTCCGGATTTGAAGCCAATATACAAATACAGACAAAAAGATCAGGAGTATAAAAAGGGAGGAAATATATGTCTCTGGTAGTAGTCGGTTCTGTTGCATTTGATTCAGTAAAAACCCCGTTTGGCGAAGTAGATGAAGTGCTCGGCGGCTCGGCCACATATTTTTCTACCGCTGCGAGCTACTTTACGGATGTGTCGCTCGTTGCCGTAGTGGGAACAGACTTTCCCGACAAACACCTCACGTTTCTCAAGAGCCGCAAAATAGATATAGAGGGCATAGAAAAGTCGGAAGGCAAGACGTTCCGCTGGAAAGGGGAGTATGGATTCGAGTTGAACGAGGCGCGCACCCTTGATACGCAGCTCAACGTATTTCAGTCCTTCAGACCAAAGCTCCCTGAGAGCTATAAGGATAAAAAGGTCGTGTTTCTGGCAAATATCGACCCTGATCTGCAGAGGGATGTCCTCAGTCAGGTGAATGAGCCCGCGCTGGTTGCGTGTGATACCATGAACTTCTGGATAGAGGGGAAAAAGGAGTCTCTTCTCAAAACTCTCAAACTGGTCGATATACTTCTCATAAACGATGGAGAGGCGAGGGAACTTTCCGGAGAGCCGAATCTGGTAAAGGCCGCACACATCATACATGACATGGGCCCGCGGACCCTGATCATAAAGCGTGGAGAATACGGCGCCCTGATGTTTCAGGACAACCGGATATTTTCGGCGCCGGCATTTCCCCTTGAGGCCGTTTATGACCCGACAGGGGCTGGAGACTGCTTTGCAGGAGGTTTTATGGGATATCTTTCGAGTACGATGAACTTTGAAGAGGCAGGCATCCGCAAGGCGATTATTTTTGGGAGTGTTATGGCTTCATTTAATGTAGAGGCATTCAGTCTTGACAAGATAAAGAGCCTTGATTATAAGGAGATTGAAAACCGTTTTCAGGATTTCAGGAGACTGACCCATTTTGAAGACTTGACGTAGCGCCGGAAGAGTTATATTATCAATTGATTATTTCAGATGATAATTTCAGCGGCATGAGTAGGGAAACAACAATGAGTATGAGCGAATCATTAAGGCTGCATGTTCAGAGGATCACCAAACTGCCGACCCTTCCGGAAATCGCCCAGAATATATTGTCTCTCGT
>JAJRVB010000081.1 GCA_024277515.1 Nitrospirota bacterium
ACGTATGATTGACCGTGCTGAATATAAGAGGCGTCAGGCACCTCCGGGCGTAAAGATCACGCCGCGCGCCTTTGGAAAGGACAGACGCTACCCGATCACGAACAGGTATAGGAATTATTAGAAAAACAGGAGTCAGAAGTCAGTAGACAGTAGACAGTAGACAGTTGGACAACAAATAACATTCTTAAAAAAGGGGACATTATGGCTGAGACGAGAATTCTTGTATCACTATCACTCATTTTTCTTTTATCCCAGGCGGGTGCATGCAGTAATTCAGAAGGCAACCGGCAGGAAAGTGTGTTTAAGCGTATTCCTGAGGTAGTGGCAATCACACCTGAGCGGCCTGTCAAGATCAAGCTGAAACGGAATGCAGGTGGCAAATATTCGTGGGATGTGAGCGGAGATGATACTGAACGGGTCATTGAGGCTGACAGAAGGCTCAGGGAATCATTAAACAAAAAGCCAGTAAATGTAAAATAAATTGACAAAAGTGGCAAATAATGTTACTTTCAACTTATAGGCTTTCATAAGCCGATTTTCCAGGAAGAAAAAAATAGCGGTACCTGATGAGGAATATATGAGAAAAAATATACATGTTTTGTCACTGATGTTTTTCAGCATTATGCTGGCTTTCACGGTGTTATCATGCGGAGGTGGAGGCGGCGGAGGTGGTGACACCGGTACAGCCGATGACAGCAGCACCACCACAACAACAACCCAGGTTGTAGTAAAACAGGGAGAGTTTATAGACAGTGCGGTTGAGGGTCTTTATTACGTATCAGGCGGTCAGCAGGGATACACGGATGCGAATGGTACATTCAGTTATGAAGACGGAGAAAATGTCAGGTTTTATATTGGTGATATTTTAATAGGAGAGGGCGCGGGTGATTCTGTAATGACACCTATCGATCTCGTGCCGGGTGCTACTGATGATACGAACCAGAGTGTAATCAATATATGCAGATTCCTGATCACACTGGATGAAGATGCTGATCCTGACAATGGTATTACAATATCTTCTGCAGTATTCAGCAGCGCGTCAGGATTGTCAGTAGATTTCAGTGATGAGGCGCTGGTGCAGGCAGCAGTGGATGCCCTGCTTTCGGGCAGGACCCTTGAGAGTGTGCTGGACGCGCGGAACCATTTCCGCAATTCATTGCTGCAGCTTTACGGCAATAATGTATTGCAGCCGTATGTGGGAAATTATGAAGGGACTTATTCTGCCAGTGACGGTAGTGCAGGGGCATGGAAAGCTGTGCTGAATGACGAGGGTCTTGTGACATATACAATAACGCCGAATTCTGGTTCAGAGTCTACAAAGACCATTCTGGTTACGGGCACAGGAACTCTTGAGTTTCTTACTAATGGTACTGTCAATTATCAGGTATGGGTAAGCGGGAATACTTATACGATATTTGTTGCCGGTAACGGAGACGTAGACGGCACATGGGTAGGGACACCAAGGGGATCACTGACCGGCACAGGGCTGTAAAGCAGTTGAGAGTTGGGAGTTAAGAGTTTAGAATTCAAATCTCAAATTTATCGGAGGTATCCTTCTACAAGGATATCTTTCCCGAATCTCGTCACTTCAATCTCCTTCAGGTCTATCGCGTTTTTTAGAAGGGCAGGGGACTTGCCCCCTACTGACGGGATGGCATCAACACCTCCAATAATCTTCGGGGCGATAAAAAACATGACCTTGTCCACGATACCGCTTGCAAGGGATGAAGCGGATATCTCGGAACCGCCTTCAATCATGACACTCATGATATCGAGTGAGGCGAGCCGTCTCATCAATTCCTTCAGGTCCACCTTCCCGGCTTTTGACCTGATTACAATGACCCTGTGGCCTTTCTTTGTCAGCGAATTGATTTTGCGCCGGCTCCCTGCACCGGTCGTTGCGATAATTGTCCTGCCGTCACGGAATCCGAGCACTCTGGCTGCAGGGGATATCCTGAGCCTGCTGTCCACAATTATCCTGTATGGATTCTGTCCGCCCCTGATCCTGCAGTCGAGGGAGGGGTTATCATTTTTTACCGTGCCTATGCCTGTAAGCACGGCATCCACTTCATTCCGCAATCTGTGCACGCGCTGACGTGACCCAGGCCCTGTAATCCACTTTGACTCCCCTCCGGCTGTTGCTATCTTTCCATCAAGGCTCTGTGCCATCTTTAGTATCACAAACGGTTCCTGCCGGGACATATGCTTGATAAATGCCTCATTCAGTTTCCGCGCCTCCGCCTTCAGCACACCGGTCCTCGTCCTGATGCCTGCTCGACGGAGTTCCTTCAGGCCTTTGCCTGCCACTACCGGGTTTGGGTCGATCATGGCTGTGACCACTTCCTTTATCCCTGACCGGATGATCGCCTTTGTGCATGGAGGAGTACGCTTTTCAGTGTGGCAGCAGGGTTCAAGGTTTACATAAAGTGTGGCGCCCCTGGCCCCTGGTCCCGCCTTTTTAAGGGCCGCGGCCTCGGCATGGGCAGTGCCGGCCTTCCTGTGATAACCTTCAGCAATCACACTCCCGCCCTTTACAATGACCGCCCCGACCATGGGATTGGGGCTGGTCCTGCCTCTTCCCCTGGCAGCAAGGTCCAGGGCTTTCTGCATATAAATTTTATCGGTCATTCCGGTCAAAGAAACCCTCAATTTTTCCTTTATGAAAAAGTTCTCTTTTCATGCGTAAGGAATTTTACCAAAAAAGCGGCGATTAAATCAGCCGGTGCGCGTGAACGTTATTGGAGCCCGTCTGCCGGCGCTATCTTACAGCACCCCTGATCGGGACAACATAATACCCCGGCGAGACGATATACTTGCCGATAAGCATCGACTCCATCGTATTGAGCGTACCCGCGATCGGCATAAGTTCGAGATACAGGTCCATGACATTATTCGTGATATTGCCTTTAAGCCTTGCATACCCCTTTTCACCTTCGAGGCTGATGGAATCAAACCGGATACTGTTTCCTTTTATTGAGATGGCGCCCTGCATTCTCCTGAAGGTATTCAGGAGCGGAATGACGGAGTCCCTGTCATCAATGTTCAGGTCCGGGACATCAATGTTCATCTTTACGACATCATGTATGATATTGATTTCTGACGAAAGGCTGCCGTTTATATTGATATTGAATTGCGTCAGATACGGCACCGAGCTGAGTTCTGCCCGGTCTATTATGATTTTGCCTTCAAGAGGAAGCTTCACCGTCCCGCTTACCTTACCTGTGCCGATTTTCCCCCGTATGGTTACAGCGAGTTGTCCTGAGGCGAGATAGCGCGGGGAATAGCTGCCCGTAAAATCGGTAATCTTCAGGGCCGGCCTGCCGTCTATGCTCAGATTAAGGCTGTCCGCGTGGAGGCTGAAAAACACCCCCTTTTTAAAACCATCTACCTGAAGGTTTAAGCTCTTGTTGCCGGCCCGGGCGACCGCGTCTTCAATCTGCCTGCGTATCACACCATCCGGAATGGCGATAATCCAGACCAGCATGAACAGGACGGGGATGCAGAACAGGACATACAGGATGGAGCGGAATGTCTTCACTTGCTCATCAGCGAGACCGTCAGTTTAACGACAAACTTGTCCGGGTCTTCAAATGAGGATTGTATAGCCGCTGTCTTTATCTTTAACGGCATGGGGGAGCTCTCGAGTTTATACAGCAGGTTGACAATACTGTTCAGGTCAGCGTCCTTCAGCTCGAGTTCCGCATTTTCTTCCTTAAACTCACCGGCCTTTGTCTTTCCAAGGGGTTTTATGACCTGTGCTTCCAGCCCGAGTGTCTTCAGTACCTGCTCAAGGATGGATACCACCCCTGAGGACTGCTTCCGCTTTAATTTATTTTCTCTTGATGCGACAGAGGACTTTACCTCGATGACTTCTCCGGACAGGGTGCGTATTTCACTCAGCTGTGATTTCAGCTCTCTGATTTTCCCTTCATATCTTCCGGCATTTATAGTGGACATCAGGGTGAATATTACCGTCAGTATGATTGCCGCGGACAAAACCAGTATCGGCCTGTCATAAAGCAGGATTTTCCAGTTCAGGGTCTTCATGCTGTTTTATCCCGCATTATGATCGTGAAATTGATTTTTTTGTCGGCAGATGC
>JAJRVB010000082.1 GCA_024277515.1 Nitrospirota bacterium
CTCCAGCTTCTCCTGTTCGGCTACGCCGTCACGACTGACATTAATAACATATCTACCGCGTTCTATGACCTCGACAGGTCCTTTGAGAGCAGGGAGATCGCGAGGAGGCTGGAATCCTCAGGGTATTTTGATATCAGGTACAGGCAGGAGTCGCCAAACGAATTCAAAGATCTCATTGACAGGGGAAAGGCCCTCTGCGCGATCCAGATCAACAGGGGTTTTTCTGAAGATTTAAAGCGGGGAATCCCCACTGAACTGCAAATCATCGTCGACGGGACCGATTCCAATACCGCGATGGTTGCTATGGATTATGCAAACAGGATCATATACCAGTATGTGAAAGAAACAGCGACAGAAAAGGTCAGGATAAAGCCCGCTATGATAGACCTCAGGACAAGGGCCTGGTATAATCCTGACCTGCGGTCAAGGAACTACAATGTCCCGGGTGTAATAGCGATGATTATAATGCTCACATGTCTTCTTCTTACAGCAATGGCCGTGGTGAGGGAGCGTGAGATCGGCACCATGGAGCAGCTCATGGTAACACCCCTCAGGCCTATGGAATTGATACTGGGAAAGACGATCCCCTTTGCGCTTATCGGCTTCTTTGACGTCTTTCTTGTAACCATGGTCGGCGTATTCTGGTTTGATATCCAGATAAAAGGGTCACTCTTCCTGCTTACGGGAAGTACGGCCGTGTACCTCCTGTCCGTGCTGGGGATAGGGCTTTTTATCTCTACCATATCGAAAACACAGCAGCAGGCGATGATGGCGACATTTCTGTTTTACATACCCGCCGTCCTGCTGTCGGGGTTTATGTTTCCGATAGACAATATGCCGGAGATCATCCAGTATGCCACATACATAAATCCCCTCAGATATTTTCTTGTAATAATCAGGGGCATCTTTCTTAAGGGAAACGGTCTTGACATACTCTGGCCGCAGATATCTGCGCTGTTCATATTAGGGTCATTCGTAATTACAATAAGCTCATTAAGGTTCAGGAAAAGATTATGAAAATACTTCACTATAAGCAAAAGGAATAAGTTCAGATGAGACTAATAACTACAAACAAATCAACTATTATATGGATACTCGCAGCCGTTGCTGTTATATTCGGGGTGCTTACTATTAAATCCGGCGGACAGGTTTTATTTGGAGACATTTCATATCAGAAAGCAGCGGGCAATTATGTTTTATTCGTAGTCTGGTTTAATTTCCTGGCAGGGTTTGTTTATCTGGCTGCAGGGGCAGGCATTTGGATGTGCCGACATTGGGCTGTCTGGTTGTCTATTTTTATTGCAACAGCAACTATCATCGTGTTTGCTGCTTTCGGGGTGCATATTCTCGGAGACGGTGAATATGCACCCCGTACTTACGCAGCAATGAGTCTTCGATCCCTGGCCTGGATCGCAATTAGTATATTTTCTTACAGGGGAATAATTAGCCGGAATGTTAGTTAGAGTGAGAGGAGGCAAAACGCTAAAAGTAGACCCTCATTCTTAATATGCATTGATTTCTCCCCGATCATTCCCTCCTGAATACGCTGAACAGTTTGTCGATCCCGGATTTTTCAAGCATTGATACAGACTCAAGCTCTCCGGCATCAAGCCATATGCCCTCACATTCAGCGCACTTGTCCACCTCTATCCCTTGATAGTCAAGCGCTATTAGCTCCATGCCGCACTTGGGGCACTTCATAAAGTGAAGTTCCCTAAGTCTTTTCTTTTCCGCTTCCTCAAGGTTTTTATGTTTTTCCTCTTCAATCTTTTTCAGCCTCACATATTCCATCCTTGCTACGAATTCTTCTTCATTTTCACTTGGTTTTCTCGGCATAGCTGCCTCCTTTTCTTGTTTAATACATGTTTAAAGTTTACGGCCCCAATCAGTTAATAGTATTTCTTAAACATTTGTACGTTTTTTTGTTTTACTATCATTTTTTCCCAAATAAAAAAGACCTTTACCGCGATAACCCAGTTATCACACTAAAGGTCTTGCCGGATAGTTTTATCTAACCAGTGGTGCCGGCCTGTCCGGTTTTTTCAGACAGACGTATTGACGACAGTCACTGTTAAGCTACTCCCCTTTACAGATTCAATGATAATCCAAATGTGTCAAATGAAATATTTCTTATCCTCGTTACTGATCATATATGAACAATATGAAGAAATTGTGAAGAATCGGGGGGCACCGTCAAGCAAAATGGCTGATCCGCAAACTTGGAAGATGCGGCCCAATGTATTCTTTCTTAATTGTAAAACGCAGGATATTTAACCGGCATCGTACAGTCACAACGAATTGACCTTCTCAAGCTGTGTCTTCATCTTCTTGATCAAACCTGCATATGATTCCCTTACGATAATTTTATTGTACTGGCTGCGATAGGTACTGATGAAGCTTACCCCCTCAACCACCACATCATACACCCGCCACTCTCCGTTTCTGAAAATGACCTTGTAGTCAATCGGGATGTCCACCTTCTTTGAAATGATAGTAGTGCTTACTATCCCGTATTTCCCTTTGCCCCTGATGACCTCCTTGTCGTAAGTCACTTTTTCATCCGTATACGCCTCAATCTTGCCTATATATGACGCTACAAGCAGGTCCGAGAAAATCCTTACAAATTCGTCCGCCTCTTCAGGTGTCCGTTTCTTCCAGTGGCGCGCCAGGGACCGTTTCGACATCTCCCTCAAATCAAACCGCTCCTGTATCAGCTCGCGTATCTTTCTGCGTCTCTCCTGTTTTTTGCCGGGTTTAGACAGATTGCTGTCACTTATTACATCCATAACGGCATCAACCGTCACCTTTATCGACTCCTTCGGGGTGCTTGCAGCGGCCCCTGCCGACAGGAGACTGAAACTGCATAGTGTCATAATTGTGAATATAATGATTTTTCCTGTTTTCATGCCTACCTCGATTCCGTATGATTACAGGGGCCTCCTGAGCATATCCGCGGCACCCTGCTGCTGTTATTCTTTTTCAAAGACATACTTGCTTACCAGTTCTTCCAGTTCTATGGCTGATTCGGTTTCAAGTATTTCTCCATTCCGCTCAATATATTCATCGGCGCCGCCCGTCTTTATCTTTACATATTTGTCGCCTATGATCCCCTGGGTCCTTATGGAAGCAATAGAGTCCTCCTGAAGCCTGACTCCAGGATCAATCAGCAGTTGTACCATCGCTTCGTAATTATCAAGATCAATCCTGCTGACATTTCCGACCGTAACACCGGCAATCTCTACCGTGGCCCCCTCTTTCAGGCCGGACACATTTGCAAACCGGGCTGTCACAAGGTACTGCTCCGTTCCGAACAGGTTCACACCGCCCAGTTTTACAGAGAGATAGCCAAAACAGAGAAGTCCGGCGATCAGGAAGATTCCTACTCCAGTCTCAATATTTATATTTTTCATATTAAACCTCCATTTCACTCAAGTATAATGGTCCCATGGTTGTTTCGACAAATTCTTTTATGATCGGATTGTCCGAGAGCTGAAATTCTTCAGGCGTCATGGGACTGTCCGAGAGCTGGTTCTCCCCGGATGGTCCGCGGCCCTGCACAACACCGTTATAGAGTAACGCAACATAATCGGCAAGATTAAATATCTTGGGCACATCATGGCTCACGATGACAGCCGTGTACCCCAGATCTTTCTGTGTTTTTGAAAACACCCTGTATATTTCATTGCTCTTTTTAACGTCGAGCCCGGTTGTAGGCTCATCAAAAAATATGATCTTGGGATCAAGCACAAGGGCCCGTGCCAATCCCACCCTTTTTCTCATTCCTCCGCTCAGCTGGGCAGGATACTTCTCGTTTGTCCCTTCAACATCCATCATGACCAGCTTTTCGCTGACAATTTTTTTTATCTCATGTTCAGACATCTTTGTCCGCTCCCTCAGGGGAAGCGCAACATTATCAAACACGGTCATGGAATCAAACAGCGCGGCATTCTGGAACAGTACCCCGAAATTCGTCCTGATTTTCTTCAGTTCCTTTTTGCTTATATTGCTTATGTCCCTCCCGTATACAATGACACTGCCGCTGTCAGGTCTGATGAGCCCGAGAATGTGCTTGATGATCTGGCTCTTGCCCTGACCGCTGCCGCCGACAATCACGGTCGTCTTTCCCTCGATAATGGAGAGATTAACCCCCTTTAAGACCTCCTGGGAGCCGTATGACTTTCTTACATCAACCATTTGAACTACCGCCTTCTCTTTCATAGCAGCACCGAGGTCAGAAAAAAATCAAATAATAATATACTGACTGATGACAGCACCACTGCATTGGTTGTCACCCTGCTCACTCCCTCCGCTCCAAAGCCGCCGCCCCGGGACAGGTGGACAAAGTAGCCCTTGGAAGAACATATCCAGATAATGAGAATGCCAAAACAGAGAGACTTTATCAGTCCCATGTAAATGTCATTAAATTCAACATCCTTATACATGCTCGCAAAATAGGTCCCCCTGTTCGCCCCCAGCATCCCCACACCGACCATATATCCTCCGAGTATTCCGGTCACATCAAAGATGGCCGTCAGCAGCGGCATCGAAATGATGCCCGCGACAAATTTGGGGGCCATGATATATTTGTGGGGATCTATGGCCATGCATTCAAGGGCATCGATCTGTTCGGAGTTGCGCATGACCCCTATCTCCGCGCAAATGGCCGAACCCGCCCTGCCGGTCACCATGAGCGCTGCCAGTACCGGACCCAGCTCCCTGATCAGACTCAGCGCAACCGCTGACCCGAGGAGACCCTCTGCGCCGAATTTATTCAGGGTATGATACCCCTGCAGTCCCAGCACCATCCCGGTAAAAACACCGGTAAAGAGTATCACGAATATGGAAAGAGTGCCGATAATATATGTCTGCCTGATAATCGGATAAATCTTGTAGGGAGGTTTTACCACGCTCATTATTGAGTTCAGGAGAAATATGCCCATTCTCCCTGCCTCATTCACATAATATAAAGCGTATGCGCCTGTCTTTTCAAAAAAATTAAGCATTCTGGAATATTAACAAAAAAAATTCATCCCTATTATACTGATTCTCAGCATTTTACTCTCGTCTGAACATGGAATAAATACCGTTCAAAAAACAAATCTTTCTTATTTCAGAAAAAACAGAGGTTATGAAAGTAAATAATTTTCGACCTTCACATTAACTCAGGATTACAACGTCCCGTGCCCGGGTTTCCTCATTTTCCACTGAAACGCTGAATTCCACAGCAGCGCCTTCCCTGAGTTCAGACTCAACAGAGTCACAGCGCACAGCGCTATGGTGAACATAAATGTCTGCTCCGCGTTTCCGCGCGATATAACCGTTGCCTTCTTCTTTGTCATACCATTTCACTATGCCTATTTCCCGGTCTGCCATGATTAAGGGACCATGAACTAATCCTAAAATATCTTTGCAATACGGTCGGTTGACCTGCTGAGACGTTTGGAAATAACCGTAAATATGTGTTTGAGGAGTTTCAGACCTAATGTCGGATGTCCGGACATGAGACATTCAAAGTTCCTGCTGGTGAGTATGACAATATCAACCGGCTCAAGCACGACTGACGTAACAGACCGTGCGCGGTCTGTAAGGAGACAGAGTTCCCCCACAACCGTCCCCCGTGCAAAGATGCCGACTATCATGTATTTACCTTCAAACTCGGTCTTCTTTTTTATGCCGAGCTTTCCTGCAACAACAAACGCAGCATAATTGTCGGTATCGCCTTCCTTCCAGAGCGTCTTTCCTTCCTCTACCTGTCTGTTTTCACAGAAGCTGAGAAAAATCCGGACCTCTTCATCCGTCAGGGTCTGGAAAAACCTGAAAACTTCCTTCATCCGCTCGCTTAAAGGATCAACTGTACGGGTTGTCTGCATAGTGATTCATTCGGCATTTTAAAATGAAAGCTTGAATCCTGGAATTGAATCACCAGGACGGAGGATTTTAGTGGTTCCAGAATTCCTTCTTTTCAACTTTCTTCGCCTTGCTTACGACTTCCCTGGCCATCTTCTTCCTGTAATTCCGGAGCGCTTCGGCTATCTTTGTGTCCTTTAACCCTAGGACCTGCGCACAGAATATGGCGGCATTTTTGGCGCCTGACCTGCCGACCGCCATTGTCGCTACCGGTATTCCCGGAGGCATCTGGACCGTTGAGTAAAGGGCATCAATCCCCTGGAGAGGGGACGAATCAATGGGGACACCGATAACAGGAAGGATGGTATGCGAAGCGATGACGCCTGCAAGATGCGCAGCCGCTCCCGCACCTGCAATTATGACTTCAACACCATCTTTTTCCGCATTCTTGACCAGCTTCAGGGTCCTGTCAGGCGTCCTGTGGGCCGATGACACGGTCATATGATACGGAACACCAAACTCCTCAAGCAGCGTTGCCGCCCCTTCCATTACAGGCAGATCGGAATCACTCCCCATGACAATCAAAACTTTGGCTTTCATATATTCATTCTCCTTTTGCTGACCGCTGACTACTGTTTATTAATCGCCTTGTCCGCTATATCTTTCCGGTACTGCATTCCATTAAAATGTATTTTCTCAATCGCCCTGTATGCATTGTCCTTTGCCGTCCGGATGTCCCTGCCAAGGGCGGTTACGCCAAGGACCCTTCCGCCTGATGTAACAATCTCTCCGTTATTCAGGCTTGTCCCCGCATGAAAGACTACCACGTCTTTATCATTATCAAAGACATCAAGCCCCTGAATGGCTTCACCCTTTTCATACGGTCCGGGATATCCTTTTGAAGCCAGCACAACACAGATTGATGATTCATCCTTCCATGAGACATTTATATCCTTAAGCCTGCCTTCAGCAGTAGCTTTCAGCAGTTCAAACAGGTCACTCTCAAGTCTCATAAGGATCGGCTGTGCCTCGGGATCTCCAAAGCGGCAGTTGTACTCAAGTACATACGGCTTTCCGTGACATATCATAAGGCCGACATACATAACACCTCTGAACTTGATCCTTTCACGTTGAAGGCCCTTCATCATGGGATCAATAATAGTCTGCATAACTGTCTTTCTCATGGATTCATCAATAATGGGAGCAGGACTGTATGCACCCATGCCGCCGGTATTGGGCCCCCGGTCTCCGTCAAAGATCTGTTTGTGGTCCTGTGATGTAGCAAGCTCAACTACAGTCTCTCCATCCGTCAGCACCATAAACGAAGCCTCCTCGCCCTTGAGACATTCTTCTACAACAACTTTGTCACCCGCATTGCCGAACACCCTGTCCTTCATGATCGACTTCAGTCCATCGATCGCCTCGTCCACGGTGGCGGCTACAATAACGCCCTTCCCGGCTGCAAGGCCGTCGGCCTTTATGACAATCGGGGCGCCCTTCAGCCTCACATATTCTTCTGCCTGCTGAAAGGATGAAAAAATTTTATACTCCGCGGTCGGGATGCCGTATTTCTGCATGAAGTCTTTCGCAAATTTCTTGCTCCCCTCAAACTGTGCGCCTTTCCGGTCGGGGCCGCAGATGCTTCTGCCTTCCTTAATGAACACGTCAACAATCCCGCCTGCCAGGGGAGCTTCCGGCCCGACAACGGTCAGGTCAATCCAGTTATATTTCACAAAATCAAGAAGCGCGTCAAAATCATCTCCCCTGATGTCAATACATTCGGCTATTTCCGATATACCCGCATTGCCTGGAGCGCAATAAACCTTGTCAACCCTGGGGCTCTGACACAGTTTCCATACAAGCGCATGCTCCCTTCCCCCGCCTCCAATCACCAATACTTTCATTTGTTATATCTCCTCCTGAGAAAAGATAAGTTAGAAGTTTACTTCCCTCTTGTTTTTTAATGTCTGAAATGCCTCATCTCACTGAAAACCATCGCCATATTATGCTCGTCAGCGGCTGCTATGGTATCAGCGTCCCTTATGGAACCACCGGGCTGTATCACCGCCGTTGCCCCTGCTTCAGCAATCACGTCAATACCGTCTCTGGCCGGGAAGAAGGCATCCGAGGCGACAGCCGAACCTTTCAGAGAGATATTAATATTTGCCGCCTTCATGGCTGCAAGCTTTGCAGAGTCAACCCTGCTCGTCTGTCCGCATCCAATGCCCAGAGTCTGATGTGCGGATGTATATACAATCGCGTTTGACTTCATATGCTTGCAAATTCTCCACGAAAAGGCGAGGGCTGCATACTCTTCATCAGTCGGCGCCCGCCTAGTCACAACCTTCAAAGACTTCATGTCTTCAATCATGCCCGTGTCCTTTTCCTGTACAAGCAGTCCGCCCTGTATTTTTCTCATCTCATAACCCGTTACGTCCTTTGTGATGTCAAGCTCAATCAGTCTGATATTAGGCTTTCCGCTTAAAAGCTTGAGCGCTGCAACATCAAATCCCGGGGCGATGATTATCTCGACAAATAGAGTAAGAATTTCCTTTGCAGTGGCCTCGTCAACATTCCTGTTCAATGAGATTACCCCTCCGAAAGCAGAAACCGGATCGGTCTCAAAGGCCTTTTTATACGCCTGTGAAATACTGTCATCTACAGCCACTCCGCATGGATTATTGTGCTTTACGATAACAGCCGTTGGTCTGTCCCTGAATTCCTTTGCAAGGTCAATCGCAGCGCTCGAATCGAGATAATTATTAAAAGACATATCTTTTCCCTGCAAAATCTTCGCATCAACGATCGAGAGTCCGCTGTATAGCGGCTCCCTGTATACCGCAGCCTTCATGTGAGGATTCTCACCATACCTGAGGCTGCTGATCCTGGTGTAACTCATATTAAGCACAGGCTGAAAAATCACATCAGGTTCAGCCTGCCTGTTTAAATATTGTGAAATCAGGGTATCATAGCGGGCAGTATGGGCAAAGACCTTCCTGGCAAGATAATACCTGGTGTCACCGGAGGTCTCTCCATTGCCGGATTTCAGTTCATCAAGTACCTTCATGTAATCAGCCGGATCAACAATAACGGTTACATCTTTAAAATTCTTTGAAGCCGCCCGCAGCATGGCAGGACCGCCGATATCGATGTTTTCTATTGCATCTTCAAATTTCACAGCCGGGTCAGACACCGTCTGTTCAAAAGGATAAAGATTGACCACTACCATATCTATCGGGGTAATACCATTGGCCTCTGTCTCTTCTCTGTCCTTTGGATTGTCCCGTCTGTAAAGCAGCCCGCCATGAATCTTCGGGTGCAGGGTCTTTAACCGGCCGTCCATCATCTCCGGAAATCCCGTATGCTCCGACACGTCCCTGACTGCCAGGCCCGCGTCCTTTAACGCCCTGGCCGTCCCTCCGGTTGACACTATTTCTACCCCCAGCCCGGAAAGTCCCTGCGCGAACTCCACAATCCCGTTTTTGTCTGAAACGCTGATAAGCGCCCTTTGAACCTTTGACATCTCACCCTCCTTTATTCAATGTTCTGCCACTAAATAAAATTTGAGAAACTTTGTTAGTTATTTGACAACCGTACCTGCGAGAAGCGGAGTAACTATAATTTTTAGTTGTAAAATGTACAATATCTCAATCCTGATAATGCACTCTGCCTCTTTAATCAGGACCGGTAAGACATTTTAGACTATTTTCAGGAAAAAGTCATGCAATAATGATTTTCCCTGAAATTCAGTACGGTTATGAGTGCAAAGCAGATCAAATGTCCTGAAAATTGGTACTCACTACTTAATGTAACCTTTTTCCATCAGGCTGATATACATACCGTCCGCAATGACAATATGATCAATGACGGTGATACCGATAATCCGTCCGGTCTCGACCAGTCTGCTGGTAATCCGGATGTCGTCCTGACTTGGATGCGGGTCCCCGCTCGGATGATTATGAACAAACAGGACAGAGGCTGCTGCCTCCTTTATCGCCTGCCTGAAGACCTCTCTCGGATGAACGAGGGAAGCATTGAGTGTCCCCTCGGACACAATGGTCTCCCTGAATACCCGGTTTTTCGTATCAAGGAGGGCGCAGAGGAATCTTTCTTTTTTAAGGCCGTAAAATCTGGGTCTGTAATAATCATAGACATCCCTGCTGCTTCTGAAACCCGGAGGTTCCGTGCCGGCTTCCATGCCGGTCTGCAAAAGTCTCCGGCCAAGTTCAAAGGCGGCCTTTATCTGCGCGATTTTAGCACTGCCCATTCCCTTGATATCCCGAAACTCGGCAGGAGCGGCCCCCTCTATCGCCTCCAGGCTGTCAAAGTGCATGAGGACCTGCCGGGCAAGCCTGATTGCGCTCATATCCCTGTAGCCTGACCGCAGGATTATGGCAAACAGCTCTGCAGTACTCAGCGCATCAGGGCCTAACTTGATCAGCCTTTCTCTCGGACGTTCATCCTCAGGCCATTGTTTTATGCTTTTATGCTCCATGTCCCCAAAAGACCCTCTTCAGTTAAGTTTGATAAAGGATACAAAAAGCAGGACAGAGTATGCAAGCACAAAAAAAGAGTTATTAGTAAACATTCAGTTACGGGCAAGTAAAGATCAAAATTATGGAAAGGGTTTATTATATAAATAATTCTCCTTAATTTTGATCTTTGATTATTGATTTTTACATTTTTTCATCCAAGAGACACACGCAATTGAATAGTACTGAGACAAACCGGGGAATTACGGCATCAATCTCCCAGTACGGCCTTCTGAACGGCTATGATCTCTTTAATGCCGGATTCAGCAAGGTCAAGGAGTTCATCAAGGTGCTGACGGCTGAACGGCTCGGTCTCCGCAGTGCCCTGGACTTCAATAAATCTGCCGGCCTCGGTCATCACAATGTTCATATCAACCTCCGCAGCTGAATCCTCGGCATAAGAAAGGTCCAGCCTCGGCTCACCTTCTACAATACCGACACTTACCGCCGCAATATAGTCTTTCACCGGCTGCAACGCAATAAGCTTGTTATTAATTGCCTTGTTCACCGCATCCTTAAGGGCCACAAAGGCCCCTGTTATCGATGCTGTCCTTGTTCCCCCGTCCGCCTGGATGACATCACAGTCCAGCCATATGGTCCTCTCGCCAAGGACTCCAAGGTCCACCACGGAACGCATGGCCCTGCCGATGAGTCTCTGGATCTCATGCGTCCTCCCCCCGACCCTGCCGATTGCGGACTCCCTGACAGACCGGGTATGCGTTGACCTGGGAAGCATCGCATATTCGCCCGTGACCCAGCCCTGCTTCTTGTCCTTGAGAAACGGAGGCACCTTGTTTTCAATAGATGCCGTGCATATTACCTTTGTATCCCCCATCTCGATAAGGGCCGATCCTTCCGCATGTTTTATGAAGTTTCTCACAATCCTGATACTTCTCAGTTCATCAACACTTCTTCCGTCTGGTCGCATTCTCTATCCTCCGGGTCTGGTTTTAATTTTTATACAACTCGCTATCAATGGTCCGCAGACAACACCTTTCATGTATTTCCGAGACTTATCTTTGTGATATTCTCTATCGTGTGGTCAAGAAACTTTCTGCCCACATCTCTGAATTTGCCCGGAGCGTCCGTAACAAAATATTTTTTCAATGCAGAGCCTTTTCCGGTGCGAAGCATACCTCCCTGCTCAAGAATTGCTTTAACCTCCCGTGCAGTCTCTACTGCCGAATCGATCAGGGGGACCCGGACAGTGGCTGCAATCACATGTTTTATCATCGGATAATGTGTACATCCAAGGACAAGCGTATCCGCACTGTCATTTCGTATAGAGGAAAGATATTTTGCCGCCGTCAGGCTCACGATTTCTCCATCGAGCCATCCCTCTTCAATCAGCGGAACAAAGAGGGGGCATGCAACCCCGGTCACTTGAATTGAATCATCAAGAGATCTTATGGCCTTCTCATAGGACCCGCTGTTTATAGTCGTTTCCGTCCCTATCACAGCGACCCGCTTCATCTTTGTCATCTGAACAGCGGCCCGGGCGCCGGGCCCGACCACCCCGATGACAGGCAGACTGAATTTTTCCTTCAGCATGCCGAGACTTACGGCTGATGAAGTATTGCATGCAACCACAAGAAATTTGATCCCTTTAGAGACAAGAAATCGGGCATTTTCAAGAGAGTAATTTAAAACGGTCCCGGGTGACCGTACCCCATACGGGACCCTGGCCGTGTCACCAAGATACAGGATATGCTCATCCGGCAGCTGCTCCATGATCTCCTTCATCACGGTAAGCCCGCCAACGCCGTAATCAAAAATACCTATAGGCATTTCTTCAGAAACTTCTCGCAATCTCTTCTCCTATCGGGCGGGAGATATCAATATGACCGCCGAAGCTCTCAGCCTCCCTGCCCTCTATTAATATCTTGAGGGCGGTAAACCCGGGGATCGTGGCCTTGATGCTGCTGTAAAGACCGGCAATAATACCGAGTTCTTCAGCCGCATCTCCCTTAAAATTCTTCTTCAATTCATCGCCGAAATCTATATAGATTATCCCCTCCTTATCCATATACAGGTCAAGCAGCCTGACCCTGTACGACTTTACGTATTTTCTTATTATGTCCTCAGCAACTACCAGCATGGTGTCTCTTCTCAAAACAACACTGTCTTCGATGCCGGTCTCCTGCTTGTCAGCTCCGTACAATCTGGAAAAACCTTTCCTTTTTTCCCGACTCACTTCCATGCTCTGCCTTGCCTCAATATCAGCAATAAAATCGGACTCAAAGGAAAATATGTCTTTTAACATAAAATAACTGATGCCCGAACTCAATGCGAATACAATAGTCAGGACAAACAGGAAAAGTCCCGCACCCCTCTTTTTGCAAGATTTTTTAATACGCTTTGTTTTCTTCATAAATATAGAGGCCCTTGTACAGTGTGCCGGCAATCTCAGACTTAAGCTCTTCAATATAATACGCATCTTCAAATGACGGGAGCTCAATCATAAGAGACGCTGCCTCGATCCTGGAAGTGATACCGTACGGAACAGGTTTTACCGATACCATGTCCTCACCAAAGTAAGAGACAAAGGCCTCTCTCATCGCCTTGAGAAGAGTCAGTGTCTGTTCCACGTAGTCAGACTGCCCCCTGTTGTCCAGGTACTGCTTCACAATATCGGACACGTGCCCTGTAATGACCGGCGCATAAATCACGATATCACTGTGGTTCCCGACATGGAGACTGATAAAGATATCCGGGTCCCTGCCGTTTGCATATGTAATACGCTCACTCAGTGTCATAAAACGATCGCTCGCCCGGGTAAGATACCCCCGTGAAGAACCGCTGTTGATAAGCGCCCTGAGCTTCCTGGCGATATCAAGAACAATATTTTTTTCACTGTTGCCGTCCTTTACAATACCGCTCTCATACCCGCCATGTCCGGGATCTATAACAATCGTCTCCATGCTGAAGAGGTCGCTTTTCCTGTCCCTTTCCTGCTGCGATTCAGGGGAGACAACCGCGCTTTCTTCTTTCATATACACATCTATGACAAGCCTGGCCGGATGCTTCAGGGTAAAGACCTTTACCCCCCTGAAAGCACCCGGAGTAAACATAATAGTATCAGGGGTTATCATTTTGCTGGCAATTGTCACTTTTTCGGTCCGGACACTAAAGTTTGTTTCAGGAAACGTGACAAGGACATCGTCCCCGCTCTGAAAAACCGTCCCTTTTGCTATGACAGATGTTTCCCCCTGCAGTACAATTCTCAAAAACCCTGGATGGCGGCTGGTCCGCAGCTTCAGAAACGACATATCCGCGTTTAAAACAAACGGTAAAAAAAGGAGAAATACCAATATTAGCGCGCTCTTTTTCATATGCCCATATTAGCATTTCCCATGCACGAGAATCCAATGCAGGCATTGCAGTGATCTGAAATAAGAGGGGATTATCTACAGGAACACACTTATGGTCAACGCGCCCTGTGCGCCTCAAAGAGTATCTCCTCCACCATCTGGCAGAGGACATGTCCGAGCGTAATGTGGGTTTCCTGGACCAGGGGAGTGCTGACGGACGATACGGCAAATACATAGTCACACTGAGACGCGAGCGCATCACCCTTCCCCCCGGTAAAGGCGATGGTCTGCAACTTCTTTTTCCTTGCCACATTTACCGCGTTGATGACATTGGGGGAACCTCCGCTGGTACTGATCGCGATAACTGCATCACCATCCTGGGCAAGGGCCTTCATCTGGCGGGCGAAAATATCGGCGTAATCATAGTCATTGGCTATGGACGTGACAACAGCCATGTCCGTGTTCAGGGCAATGGCCGGAAACGCGGGCCGCTCTTTTTTAAATCTGTTCACAAATTCGGCGGCAATATGGGACGCATCACACGCGCTGCCGCCGTTGCCGAAAAGCAGCAGCTTGTTCCCCCTGCTGAATGTATCCGCAAGAAGCATGGAGACTTCAATAATCGTATCAACATGTTCCTCAACAAACTTCTGCTTTACCGCTATGCTTTCCCTGAATGCCTGCTCTATTTTATTTTTCATGGGTTGGAATCTCCGCGGATATTTTTATTTCTTCCGATGCAGGACTCTCTGACTGTCCAACCGCTGTGACTTTATAAGAATATGTGAGACCGGATGTAATGTCCCTGTCCGTAAATGCCGGGCTCACAGTTTCACCCGCCAGTGTAAACTCATTATCCAGTGAACGGTATATTCTGTAAGAGGAAACTCCCTGATTCAGAATTTCCCGCCATGTGAGCACAATGCCCTTCCCGGTAAAAACGGCTGTAAGTCCGGAAGGGGCCTCAGGCTGCGCTGTCTCGATCTTCCGCTCTTCTTCAGCTCCTGTTACGGCAACCGGCTTCCCTGCCTCTTCCCCGGTCTCTTCCTGAGCACCTGCATCCTTTAAAATATCAGCAGTACCGGGTTTTTCTTCATAAGACGGGACAAAGACCGGGTCGGCCCTTCTGCCGCACGATGTAATGAATATACAAAATATAATGGAAGAAACAAGGACTAAAACACCTGCATGATTGATAACATCTTTAGATAGTTTTCTGCTTTTCGTATGCACCACCGCCTGTTTGACACTTCCTGTTAAAGAGGCCTCACCTCTTGTTACGGATTTTCCTTATCCTGGCGCGCACCATTTTCCCTGATGTCCCGCCTACCGACTGTTTTCCCTCGATAGACATATCCACGCTCATACACCTGAAAATATCCTCGCTGATGAGTTTTGAAAATCGCTTCATGGTCTCAAGGTCAAGCTCCATCAGTGTCCTGTTTTTTTCTATGCAGTACTGCACTATTTTCCCTGTAGTATGGTGCGCTTCCCTGAACGGCATCCCCTTCTTTACAAGATATTCCGCAATATCGGTCGCCGTAGAAAATCCTGCTGCGGCCGCCCTTTCCATATTACCCGGCCTGAACCGTATCCTCGGCATCATTTTAGTCAGTATGAGAAGACACGCCATAACCGTATCCATCGTATCAAAAAGCGGCTCCTTGTCTTCCTGCATGTCCCTGTTATATGCAAGGGGAAGCCCCTTCATTACAGTCAGGACCGACACAAGGTCTCCCACCACCCTTCCTGTCTTCCCGCGGGTCAGCTCAAGCACGTCAGGGTTTTTCTTCTGCGGCATTATACTCGAGCCTGTGGTAAACGCATCCGGCAGTTCAATAAATCCGAACTCCTCACTGTTCCAGAGGATAAATTCTTCCGAAAGCCTCGACAGGTGCGTCATCAGAAGAGCAGAGGCGGAAATAAATTCAATGACAAAGTCCCTGTCCGAAACAGCGTCAATGCTGTTTTCCGATATTGCCGGAAATTTCAAAAGCCCTGCCACATATTTTCTGTCAATGGGGAATGTGGTACCTGCCAGTGCCGCGGAACCGAGCGGCAGGACATTTACCCTCTTCAGGCAGTCCTCAAACCTGCCCCTGTCCCGCTCAAGCATCTCGTAATACGCAAGCAGATGGTGTGACAGGAGTACAGGCTGGGCCCGCTGAAGGTGCGTGTATCCCGGCATCACGATATCAATATTCTTTTCCGCTGCAGACACAATCGCCCTCTGAAAGGCCTTGATGAGTTTGATGATTTCCCTGGTCCCGTCCCTGAGGTAAAGACGTATGTCCAGGGCCACCTGGTCATTCCTGCTGCGTCCGGTATGAATTTTTCCGCCTGCAGGGCCGACTTTTTTTATTAGGGCATGTTCTATGTTCATATGGACATCTTCCAGGTCTTTGCGGAACCTGAACTTGCCGGATTCAATACGGGCTGCAATCCCGTTCAGGCCTTTGATAATCAGGTCAGCGTCCTTCTTTGAGATGATCTTCCGGCGCGCGAGCATTTTCACATGCGCAATGCTGCCCTGAATATCGTGTTTCCAGAGGCGCGCGTCAAACGACACGGATTCAGTGAAGTCTTCGACCGTCTTTTCAGTCTCTTCCTTAAATCGTCCTGACCAGAGTTTTCCCATGAGAGTAAGGATAAAAGAAAGCAGAATAAATGTCAAAAGAAGAGTTATTCTCTTGCATTCTCCTGTTTGCACTCTTATGATTATACTGAGGTAGGGGAGCTGTTGAATACGAGTTAATTATTAGTGCAACCAGCTAATTTCAGACCGGGTTACTGTTTTTTTTCTATATATCTTTCTTCAATCTCTCTCAAAAAGGTATAGAAATCATTCAAATGCTTATGGAGCACACCAATAATAATTGTGTCATTTACTTTATCATATCCATGCACAAGGACATTTCTCGTTCCCGCCATCGGTATCAGAAATCTCAACGAGTCCCCGCTGATGATGCCATTTTCAGCAAGAACAACAAATACGCCTTTATTGTCCTCAGGCTCTCTTAAGCCTTCTCTTTTTATTATTATCCTGGCTATGTCTATACATGCCTGTATTGCCACTTCAATATTTCGCTCTACAACATCCTTTGTGGTGTAGTCCTTGAGATAGGATTCAAAGGATATCTCTGAAAAACCGGAGAGTCTTCTTACCCGCTCCTGCACAACGGATATCTTTGATTTAATCGCTTCCAATAAGTGTCTTCCTTTTTATCTCTCTGAGTTCTTTTATAAAAGGCCTGAAATCCTGGTATTTATTGTCTATAGCCACCTCATAAAGGATTCTGTCGGCAGTATTCCCTTCATGAATGCACATACCGTCTCTTACGGTATGGTAGGCAAAACTCAAAGAAGCGCCATTTAAAACAATTACATCTATGGCTTTCTTTAACTTCTCACCCGTCTCAACCGCCATCATTTCTGCTTCCTGCAGCGAGGTAAAGGGGTCTTTTTTGTAGAAGTCTTCATCAAAGACAAAGGCAAGGTCAATATCTGATTTTTTTCTCTCCCGGCCTGTTACAATGGATCCGAATAAATAAACAGCGATTAAGTGTCTCCTCAAAAGGTCTCTTTGAGTTATCACCTCTATTAATGACGCCCTGATTTTTTCAATTATATCCATAACCTGAATCCATTTTTATGGTAAATTATACTATTGAATTACGAGTAAACACAAGGAAGTCCACCACCGGAATACCTAAGCTCAAGGCTGAAATTCCTCAAATCCTGCATTATCTGATATCATTTACTTGTATTGATAAAGTACTGGAACGTTTATTGACAAAAACAGTTAATTTTTCACAGGAGGCATTATGTATTTTCTTCCGATATCTCTTGCAATATTTTTTCTTTTTCTGCTACTCATCCCGTTCATTATTTTTATGCTTCCTGCCGTGACATTCGCGAAACTGGGCCTCAGCCCTGTGGCAGGACTAGCCTTCTTCTGGTTTTCCTTGGTAGGGAGTCTGATCAATATTCCGGTCTACAGGAAGGAATTAAACTATTATGAAGGACCTGATGATATGAACACCCTTTTTAACAGGTTTTTCGGGCTGAGGATACCGGTATTTCAGAAAGAGCAGGTCATCGCCGTAAATTTCGGGGGTGCGGTGCTGCCTGGGATATTATGTCTTTATCTTCTTTCAAGAGTAAGTATTGCCCCTGTCTTTTTTGCAACTATTGTGACAACGTTTTTCTCCTATCTGCTCAGCAAGCCCGTGCATGGAGTCGGGATAGTCATTCCCGCCTTTATTCCTCCCATCATCGCAGCGGTCTCCGCGCTCATGTTTGCTGCAAAGGGAGATGCGCCTGCCGTAGCATACATTGCAGGCGTCACCGGCACGCTGATCGGGGCTGACCTGCTGCGCCTGCATCAGGTAAAAAGTTACGGGGTGTCCTTTCTCAGTATCGGAGGGGCGGGAGTGTTTGACGGGATATTCATTGTAGGGATCATATCAGTGCTTCTGGCATAAACCCGGATAATGCAGTCAGCTATTCTTAAAGTTGCCGGTCTCTCTATAATCATCCTGCAACTGCTCAACAAGCCTTCCCCGGTTATCATTTAATCTTGAGAGAGAACGCGGTTCAGTCCTGTTCAGCACATAACTTGTGAAAAACGGCATCATAAGGCTGCAGTCACCGTAAGATACAACTGTTCCGGAAAGCGCCCCAGGGTCTATCTTGCCCCACGAAACCGCCTCTGACGGGGTTGCGCCGCTCAGGCCGCCCGTGTCAGGCCGGGCATCCGTAAACTGGAT
The DNA here is from genome assembly GCA_024277515.1 of Nitrospirota bacterium. Classification (GTDB taxonomy): domain Bacteria; phylum Nitrospirota; class Thermodesulfovibrionia; order UBA6902; family UBA6902; genus JAJRVB01. Next base: position 18,460 of record JAJRVB010000082.1, read on the forward strand.
AAAAAAGTCATGGCCGTCTTCGGGAAGACCGAGGACTTCCTGAATGTGCGGCTCTGTCTGTAGTACAAAATTTTTGGGACTGCCTCCCCCGATCAGCAGAACAGCGCTCCTGCCGCCCTGCTTTTTTATGTCATATACATAACCCGTAACTTCGTTAATGTCCCTGTGTGTCTCCATGGGGACCGCCCCGCCCTCAAGCATAAGGGCCGCCATATTCATGCCTATGCTCGAATCCGCAGGAGATGAAGTATGAACAGGAACACCTGACTCATATGCAACAGCCAGGAGGCTCTCGTCTTTGACCCCGGGGTTGATCCTGATGACTTCCCTCCCGAGGAGGGCATGGATATCCGCGCTCGAACAGGGAGCAGGCATGTTGTCCCGTTCACGCCGGAGCGTTTCCCGGATAAAAGCATCCGTATCGAGCAGGGCATGGTAATCCATAAATATGTCGTATATCCGGATAATCCCCTTTTCCCTCAGGTCCCCGTCATCCGCGGCAGAGTGTCCTTCGCAGAATTCGTAGCCCAGCGCATAATGCAGGTCATGATACAGGTTGGCCCCGGTGGACACGATCCAGTCAATCAGTCCTGACTTTATCAGCGGGATTAAACAGCTGCGGCCGATACCGGCCGGAACAAGCGCACCCGCGAGAGACACCCCGATCCTGACATTGTCCCGGGCCATGCGCCCCGCAAAAAGCTCGCACGCCTTCCTGAATGTACCGGCATTGAATGAAAACATCGAGCTTTCAATCAGCTGGTCAACGGCCATTCCCCTCTGTATTGGACGGGGATTCAGCGGCCCCCGGCTGCCCGGACATGATGATCTGCCATGCTTCTTCATTGGTTTATTTCTGCCCCCAGATGCCCTGCTCAGCTACTACAGCTTCCCTGTCTGCTTCTCACTCGCAACGACCGAAATACCGCTGGGGTCGGAGGCGGCCCTGAAATAGTGCTCTGCGCTGCCAAACCCTATCTTTATGCCTGCTTCAATAATATTGTAAGAATCAACGATGGCCTTGTTCAGCCTGCATCCCCTGCCGAGTTCAACATGGTCCATAATAATCGAATCGACTATCTCCACATCATCCTCGATAATCACACCGCGACGGATGACCGAGTTTACTATCCTGGCCTTTTTAATGACCGTGCCCTCTGCAATGATGCTGTTAGTGATTTCGCCGCCCATTATTTTTGTTGCCGGGAGATCGTTCCTGGACGCCCGTATCGGCCAGAGCTGGTTGTTCACATCAAACCTCGGCTCTTCACCGAGCATGTCCTGATGAGCGTCCCAGAAGGCCTGTATAGTCCCTACATCCCTCCAGTAACCGGCCTCCTCATACGGCTTATTCCCCGGAATTGTGTTTGTAGCAAAATCATAAGCAAAGAGCCGCGCCCCCTCCTGAAGCATATTCGGGATAACATGTTTTCCAAAATCATACTCTTTCTTGCGCTCCGCCTGTATAAGCCCCCTGATCAACGAGTCAGCATTGAATATATAATTGCCCATTGAGCAGTATGATCTTGTCGGGTCCCCGGGCATGGGCGGAGGGTTGTCAGGTTTTTCGAGGAAATTTTTTATCCTTCCGTTTTCATCAACATCTATGATACCGAAAGAGGAGGCATTTTCGATCGGCACAGGCATGGATGCAACCGTACATTGCGCATCATTTTCAAGGTGATAGTTTATCATCTGCCTGATGTCCATTTTATACACATGGTCCGCGCCAAAGACGAGTACAAGCCCCGGATTATGCTGACGAATGAGATTCATATTCTGAAATACGGCATTGGCCGTGCCCTGGAACCAGTCTTTTCCATAACGCATCTGGGGAGGGACAACAGTAACAAAATGGTCGGTTATCAGGGCGGAAAGGCCCCAGTCCTCCCTTATGTGCTCAATCAGGGACTGGGATTTGTACTGCACAAGCAGATAAATTGAATAGATCTGTGAATTGATGAGATTGCTGAGTACAAAATCAACAATACGATACCGTCCGCCGAACGGCACGGAAGGCTTTGAACGCTCAAAGGTGAGGGGGAAAAGGCGCTTCCCCCTTCCTCCGGCCATTATCATCGCAAGAATTTTCGGATACACCATACTGTAATTTACCTTTCAATCAAAAATGAATTCCTGATAACATTATACATGATAGTTCGGAAGTACAAAAGGGCGGAAGGGGAACAGCATATAAAAAATGCAAGAAATTATGCGGGCAGTTCCGTTCCCTGGTTCATGATGTCCATATATCCGGTATAGCTGAAAAGACGGTTGCGCTTACGGGAAGTCAGTTCCCGGACAACGCCCAACCGTTCCAGATGGGCCAGGCATCTGCAAATGTCCGCATGTATTTTAAGTTGCGTGCGGAAAAACCGTTCATTTCCGGGAAGGCATATTTCAAGTCAGATGAAAGCCGGTCAATTACTTTGGCGCCCCAAGCGGCTTTCTCTTGTTTCTGCAAGATGTAATTGCCGATGTCCCAATACATGAGAATCTGCACAGCATTTGCAGATAAAACGGCTTTTAATCGCTCAGTCTGAACCCGCTTTTTGACGGTTGCCAGTAAATCAGCGTAATCTTCAGGCAATTCAACGGAAGAGGCAGGTACAGGCATAATCACCCCATCATGTTTGCCGTTATCACGCCTTTTTCTTTTGGATTTGTGTTTATTCGTGTCCATTTGTGGTCCTACTCCAATACGATCCGAACTTTGCCGGGCTCCTTGCCCTTGGTAAGCTCGTCCAGATATTCCTCGAATCGCTTCTTCATCTCCGCCGGGGTCGCTGGTGAACCACCAGCCAGAAGCGCCGCACGCATATCAGCGGTTTTTACCGATACCTTTTCCAGTCCGGAGAGCACTTCCTGCAGGGCATGGATGAAATCCTGATTGATTTCGTCCGGCATGGCCCGCTTTTTGATGAAACCGTTAACCAGTTTCTTTGGCCCACTCGGTTATGGTTTTACTGCGCCCCTGCAGGTCACCTCGAATGCATCTGTCATATGCTTCTGCAGCCACTGCACCAGATCCCGCAGAAAGTTCGACGATTTGGATTCGTAGGTGGACTTGGCGTGTCCGGAGGAGGTGGATGCCAGATCGAGCGCCGCGGCATAATTACTGAGTGTGGCGCGGAACTCATCATCAGCGTTTGTCAGGCGCAGGAAGACTTCATCAGCCTTTTTTTCATCTTTGAAGTGCGGCGCTTCAAATGGCTGGATGAAATAAAGATAGAAATCCCGCGGCGGAACGGCCTTGGAGCGCTCGTTGGGTGCTCCGAAGAAAAGATACCCCATACGGGCTGCTTTACGTTCCAGCCATTCCAGTTCGTGCTGCCAGATCTTGTAGCCGGTAGCATAGGTCTGATCGGTACACTCCATGACTCTTCTCAGCGCTTCGTAGTAGTAACGGTCGAGCTGGGATGTATCGAGACTTTCAGCCCGTTTTTCGATCAGTGCGTCGAAGTCGTCAGTCTTTTTGAGATCGAGATAGTATTGCCGATTGTCCGGGTTGGCAGAGATAAACTGCCCGCTGACGGTCTTATGGATTTCCCTTAAGACCGTCTCCACCTGAGAGAGCAGGTCATCGGCCGGATCACCTCCCAAATCCTCAATGCCCGGCTGATAAAGACAGAGCCCATCCCGCAGCTCCTTTGGCGTAGCCCCGAGCGTGGCATAGATATCGCCGGTGGTGAGCCGATGCACTGACAGGGCATGGATGAGTCGCAGAGCCATGGGCTTGTAGGCCGGGCGTGTGAAGGCCTGCTGGATGCGGGATTCCAGCACCTGGCTGCAATCGATGACCGCCTTGATGTCGGGCACGGCTCTGAAAGACGGATTCTCCCGAAGATTGGTCCAATAGGTATCGTAGGCGATGAGCCCGGGCCGGTCGTCCGGCATGTCCTGGTCGAGCATTTTTTTCATGGCCATGGAGATGGTCTTGAGTACCTCCCGCTTTTCCACCGCCGTCACCCGCTCAAAGGTGTCGATGTAGTCGGGATGCACCGGAAAGAGGCGGACGAACTCGTCCATACGCTCGTTCATGTGACCATAGAATTTTCCGAAGGGCGTCAGGTACTCGCGTATCTTGGCCTGCTGCTCGCCGGTTTTCCTGAGCAACCGCTCGGCCACCACGAACTTGACGTCTTTGCGGGCGATGAGAATCTGATCGAAGCGGTCCTTCACCCGGCGGATACTGTCGGCCACAAAGGAA
>JAJRVB010000083.1 GCA_024277515.1 Nitrospirota bacterium
CGTTAATTGTGCACAGGGACAGGGCCCCGTATCAGGGAAGACAGATCGCTGAAAAACTGCGGCAGGTAATACCGAGGCAGCTTTTTGAAGTCATCATACAGGCTGCCATAGGGAGCAAGATTATTGCCCGTGAAACCATCAAGGCGATAAGGAAGAACGTCCTTGCAAAGTGCTACGGGGGAGACATAACCAGAAAAAGAAAGCTCCTCGAAAAACAGAAGGAGGGCAAACGCAGGATGAAGCAGGTCGGCAGGGTCGAAATCCCCCAGGAGGCATTTCTGGCCGTACTGAAAGTAAAATAAAGGGGTCAAGGGGCCAAGGGGTCGAGGGGCCGAGTGAATGAAAATAATTCCTTCACTTGAACCCCCGAATCCTTGAATCCTTGAATCCTTTTTTATAAGCAGATTAAAAAGATAGAAAAGGAAACAAAATTGGCTTCTAAAAAAACTGTAAGAAAATCAAAATTCAGGGAGTATGCCGAGGCTATAATTATAGCGGTATTTCTTGCCCTGCTGATAAGGGCGTTTGTTGTGCAGGCATTCAAGATCCCCTCAGGGTCCATGCTTGAGACACTCCAGATCGGTGACCATATCCTTGTAAATAAATTTATTTACGGCATTACCATTCCCTTTACGAACAGCAGGTTTCTGATCTTTAATCCTCCAAAAAGGGGGGACGTGATTGTATTTTCATTTCCAAAGAACAAAGAAAAAGAGGAATGCACCAGCGCCCTGAAAAATATGTCCGCGCGGCTCGGAAATGCCTGGAGCAGCGGCAATCCCTTTTACCTGTTCAAGGATGACTGCCGGGACTTTATCAAAAGGGTGGTGGGTGTCGGCGGCGACAGGATAGAGATCAGGAACAAAATAGTATATGTTAACGATATCCCTATAGATGAACCATATGTAGTTCACAAGGACCCTGAGATTGAAGGCGCGCCAAGGGACGACTTCGGACCCTTTACCGTCCCGCGAGGCAGTTTTTTTATGATGGGAGACAACCGTGACCAGAGCTATGACAGCCGGTTCTGGGGTGTGGTGGATATGGACGAAATCAAGGGCAAGGCCTTTATCTTTTACTGGTCATGGGACGCCAACGGGAGTTTCTTTAACAAGGTCCGGTGGAACCGTATAGGGAAACTTATTCATTAACGTTATGTTCACGGGATTAGTCGAGACATTCGGGACCGTGTCTGCGGTGAAAAACACCGGCAGCGGCATCAGGCTGTCTGTCAGGCCCCTGTCCGACTTCGGGGTACGGACAGGCGACAGCGTTTCAGTAAACGGGGTCTGCCTGACGGTCACAGGGCATAACAGGGACACCTCCTTTGACGTTTCCCCCGAGACCCTGCGAAGCACGAATCTCGGGGAACTGAAAATAAATGACAGGGTCAATCTTGAGCGTGCACTGAGACTGAGCGACCGCCTCGGGGGCCACATTGTGTCGGGCCATGTTGACGGCATCGGCACCATTAAAGATAAGAAGAAGGCCGGGGAGTATACGTTTTATACGTTTGAATCTCCCGCGGAAATATCAAGATATATCGTTAAGAAAGGTTCCATCGCGATTGACGGCATAAGCCTGACGGTTGTGGAGCACGATAACAGATCGTTCAGCGTTGCCATTATTCCACATACGCTTACCGCCACAAACATTGGAGAAAAGGGGATCGGCGACAGGGTCAATCTGGAGGCGGATATAATCGGGAAATATGTCGAAAAACTGCTGGGCGGAAAAGACCCCGATTCCGGTCTCATGGGACTGCTAAAAGAGAAAGGTTTTCTAAATGAATAAAAAACAGGGCGCAAAGAAGGCTGCCGGGACCAGAAGAAAAGTCAAATTCAACACAATTGAAGAAGCCCTCGATGATATACGGGAAGGCAAAATGGTCATCCTCATTGATGATGAGGACAGGGAAAATGAAGGAGACCTCACCATTGCGGCTGAAAAGGTCACCCCCGAAATTATTAACTTCATGGCAAAATACGGCCGGGGCCTCATTTGTCTTTCTTTAACAGCCGAGAGGGTGGAACATCTCAAGCTGCCCATGATGTCGGATACGAATACCTCCAGTTTCGGCACCGGTTTCACGGTATCGATCGAGGCAAAGCGTGGTGTGACAACAGGGATCTCCGCTGCTGACAGGGCAAAGACGATTAAAACCGCCATATCACCAAAGACAAAGGCAGAAGACCTGGCCCGCCCCGGACATGTGTTCCCGCTTAAGGCGCAGCCCGGCGGCGTGCTCCAGCGTGCGGGACAGACCGAAGGCTCGGTCGATCTGGCGCGGCTGGCAGGCCTTAACCCCTCGGGCGTCATCTGTGAGATCATGAATGATGACGGGACAATGGCCCGGGTCCCGGAGCTTGCAAAGTTTGCCCGCAAGCACAATTTAAAAATAATTACGATCAAGGACCTCATTCAATACAGGATGCAGAATGAGTGTCTCGTGACGAGACATGCCACTACAACTATTCCCACATCATTCGGCGGAGTATTTACCGCGATCGTCTTTGGAAACCAGGTGGATGATTCATTAAACATCGCCCTCGTTAAAGGGGACATTTCACCGGACGACGAGGTGCTTGTCAGGGTCCACTCC